>CANQMC010000056.1 GCA_947624855.1 uncultured Bacilli bacterium
CTTTACTTGACAAAATTTAGTTTATTATGTAAATTTATATAGGAGGGTATTATGGCAAAGTTAATTATTATGGCCGCAATTGGGAAGAATGGAGAATTAGGTAAAGACAATGATTTAATTTGGCATTTGAAAGAAGATTTAAAATTTTTTAAAGAAAAAACAATTAATCATAAAGTTGTTATGGGTTATAATACTTTTAAATCTTTACCTAAATTATTAGTTAATCGTACTCATATAGTTTTAACTCATCATGATATTGATAATAAAGATGTTTTAGTTTTTAATAATTTTAATGATTTAATTAATTATTTAAATAATTTAGATGAAGATGTTTATATTATTGGGGGTTCTAAGATTTATGATTTGTTTATGCCATTAGTAGATGAATTAATTTTAACAGAGATTGATGATAAAAATGATGCTGATGTATATTTTCCAAAGTTTAATAAAGATGATTTTTTGAAAAGGGTTATTGATAGTAATGAAGAAGAATCTTTAAAGTATAAACATGTTTTATATAGGAGGAAGTAAAATGAAATGTATAATTGTAGAAGGACCTCAAGGTTGTGGAAAAACAACTTTAGTTAATTATTTAAGAGAAAATATTCCAGCTTCTAATCTTTATCGGTTATCCGGTGAAAAAGATAAAACTATTAAAGGTAAAGAAAAAAGTAAAAAAATGTATTTAGCTTTACTTAAATATATGCAAGAGTTAGAAGATACTGATATTAATTTGATTTTTGATCGTACTTTTTTTACAGAACAAGTATATAGTAAACTTGGTTATAAAGAATATGATTTTACAGATGTATATGAAATATTATTGGATAAGTTAGGTAATTTAAAGTATGATATATATTATTTTTCTTTGTATTTAAAAGATATAAATGAATATAATACAAGAATTAAAAGACAACATCATAATTATCAAGATTTTAGTGCTTTAAATAGTAGTAATCAACAAGATATGTATCATTCTTTAATACCAATGATTGAAGCTTTACCTAATACTAAAGTTTTTGAAATAGCTATGGATGATTTTGATAAAGCTTATCAAGAAATAGATAAAATTTTAGATATAACTATTCATAAATATTAATGTTAAAAGAAAATTAAATGTTTTCTTTTTTCATATAATTAAACGTAAAGTGAATGTATAAAATAAATACAATTATTGACAATATTTTGGTTATTATATATACTGATAATTAAAGAGATTGTCTTTATTTAGGGAGGAAAAAAAAGATGAAAAATTTTACAAATTATCAAGAATATGATAAAAAAACTAATTTAAAATTTGCTTCTAAAGCAGTACATGGAGCTTTGGGAACGGAACCTTTAACGGGATCTGTGAGTTTTCCTATTTTTCAATCTGCAACTTTTAGATTTAGAGGTTTAAAAGATTCATTAGGATATGATTATACGAGATTACAAAATCCTACAGTTGAAGAATTAGAAAGAACTTTAGCAATATTAGAAGAAGGGGCTCATTGTATGGCTTTATCAAGTGGTATGGCTGCGGTTATGTGTGTGTTTTCTTTATTGAAATCAGGAGATCATTTAATATCATCTGATGATATTTATGGAGGAACATATGAGATTGCTAATACTGTTTTATTAGAAAATAATATTAAAACTGATTTTGTTGATTTAAGTGTTATTGAGGAATTTGAAAAGCATATAAAGCCAAATACAAAAATGGTTTTTATTGAATCACCAACTAATCCTACGATGAAAGTAGCGGATATTGCTAAAATAAGTGAAATTGCTCATAAACATAATATAATTGTAGTGGTTGATAATACTTTACTAACACCTTATTATCAAAAGCCATTAAATTTAGGAGCAGATATAGTTCTTCACAGTGGAACTAAATATTTAGAAGGTCATAATGATACTATGGCAGGTTTTGTTATTACTAAAACAGAAGAAATGGCAACTAAATTAAGACCATATTTAACTTATCAAGGTTCTTGTTTAGCTCCTTTAAATGCTTGGCTTACTTTAAGAGGAATTAAAACTTTAGAAGTAAGAATGCAAAAACACAATGATAATTGCCGAAAAGTGGCTGAATTTTTACGTAATCATCCTAAAGTAACAAAAGTATATTATGTAGGATTTGAAGATCATAAAGATTATCAAACTACAATTAAACAAACAACTGGTTTTGGAGGAATGTTATCTTTTGAAGTTGATAGTGAACAAACAGCTTTACAAGTTTTAGATAAAGTGGATATGATTATTTTTGCAGGATCTTTAGGAGGAACTGAAAGTTTAATTGTTTATCCAACAGTAGTTACTCATCATGAAGTACCAATTGAAGAAAGAGAAAAACTTGGTATAAATGATCGTTTATTAAGATTATCTGTAGGAATTGAAGATCCTCAAGATATAATTAATGATTTAGCTCAAGCATTAGATTAGTGGGGATATTATGAGATTTACCAAAATGCAAGCTTATGGTAATGATTATGTTTATATAGATGCCATAAATCAAAAATTAGATAATTTAAATGAACTTGCTAAATTTGTTTCTGATAGACATTTTGGAATTGGTAGTGATGGGATGGTATTAATTTGTCCTAGTGAAGTGGCAGATTTTAGAATGCGAATTTTTAATCCCGATGGAACAGAAGCAGAAATGTGTGGGAATGCTATTAGAAGTGTCGGAAAATATGTTTATGATCATAAATTAACAGATAAAACAACTCTTAAAATTGAAACTTTAGGTGGTATTAAGACTTTAGAATTGACAATAAGTGATGGCGTAGTTAGTAATATTAGAGCTAATATTTCAAAACCTATATTTGATCCTAAATTAATTCCAGTTAATACAAAAGAAGATAAATTCTTTTTACAAGATGTGCAAATTTTAGATAAAACATTTAAATTAAGTTCTCTTTCTTGGGGTAATCCTCATACAGTAGTATTTGTTTCAGATGTTGATAATTTTGATGTGGCAAAATATGGACCAGCGATTGAATTTAAAACAGATGTATTTCCTAAAAAGACTAATGTAACATTTGCTCAAATTGTTAGTAAAGATTATATTAAAATGCGAGAATGGGAAAGAGGTACAGGAGAGACAATTGGTTGTGGTACTGGTTGTTCATCGGCAGTAGTTATAGCAAGTGAACTTAAACTTACTAATCGAAAATGTAAAGTAGAACAAATAGGGGGAATATTAGAAATTGAATATGCCGAAAATGGTGAATTATTTATGAAGGGTCCAAGTAATTTTGTTTTTGAAAGTGAAATAGATGTTTCACATATAATTGATAAATAAATTAAATGGAGAGGTTATGATGAATTTAAAAAATTTATTAAATGGAATTAATTATGTTTTACTAAAGGGAAATATTGATGAAGTTATAGCGGATATAAAATATGATAGTAGAAAAGTTTGTAATAAAGATGTATATGTTGCTTTAAAAGGTTATAAATCAGATGGTCATGATTATATAAAATCAGCGATAGAAAATGGTGCTAGAGTTATAGTAGTTTCAAAAATAATAAATATTGCAGATGAAGTAACAGTAATAAAAGTTGATGATACACGAATTGCGCTTGCTTGTATGGCTATGAATTATTTTGGTAATCCAGCAAGTAAACTTAAATTAATTGGAGTAACGGGAACAACTGGAAAAACTACGACAACTTATATTATTAAAGAATTATTAGAAAAATCAGGATTTAAATGTGGAGTTATAGGAAGTATTGGTATTAAATATAATGATAAAATAATTCATACTGATAATACAACTCCCGAATCTTATGAGTTACATAAATATTTTAAAGAAATGTTAGATGCAGGAATTACCCATGTTGTTATGGAAGCATCTAGTCAAGCTTTTAAATTAAATAGACTTTTTGGAATAACTTTTGATATAGGAGTACTTACTAATGTTACTACTGATCATATTGGGCCAGGAGAACATGAAAACCATGAAGAATATGTAAGTTGTAAAAATAAACTATTTTTAAATAGTAGACAAGTAGTAAGTAATAATGATTCTTTATATTTAGATGAAGTTTTAAAAGGGGTAGAAGTAAATATTAAAAATTATGCTAAAAATAATGATGCTGATTTAAAAATTAAAGATGTTAAATTAATAAATAATAAAGATTTCTTTGGTTCAGAATTTAGAACTGAAGGTTTAGTAGAAGATACATTTAAAGTAGCAATTCCCGGAGAATTTAATGTTTATAATGCTGTTTGTGCTTTACTTACATGTTATCTTTTAGGAATAGATATTAAAGCTGTTAAAGATGTTTTATTAAATATTAAAGTAAGAGGAAGAATGGAAATAGCTTTGGTTACTCCTAAATTTAAAGTATTAATTGATTATGCTCATACCGAAGATGGAATGAAAAAATTAGTGGAAACTTTAAAAGCTTATGAACCTAAAAGATTAGTTAGTATTTTTGGAGGTGGAGGTAATCGCCCTAAAGAAAGACGATATAATTTAGGTGAAATTATTGGAGGTTCTAGTGATTTATGTATACTTACTATGGATAATCCAAGATTTGAAGAAGTAAGTTCAATTAATAATGATATTAAAGTTGGTTTAGATAAAGTTAATGCTAAATATATTGAAATACCAGATCGAAGTGATGCGATAAAATATGCTTGTGAAAATGCTTTAGAAGGAGATTTAATTTTATTAGTTGGTAAAGGTCATGAAGAATATCAAGATATAAAAGGTAATAAATATCATTTTAGTGAAAAAGAAATACTAGAAGAAATTAAGAAAGACTTGCAATAGTTTTCTTTTTTATGATAGAATAATATTAGAAAAGAGGATAAAGATGGCAAGAGAAAAAGTGTATGCAACGGTTGCTATAAGCAATAGACATGTGCATTTGACTAAAGAAGTATATGATAAATTATTTGATAAGGCTATATCAATTAAATGGCCTTTAAGACAAATTGGAGAATTTGCAGCAGATCAATTAGTTACTTTAAAAACTAAAGAAGGAGAAATTGCTAATGTTAGGGTAGTAGGACCAGTTCGCGATTATAATCAAGTTGAATTATTACCAAGTGATCGAAAAATTCTTGGAATAAATCCTCCGGTCCGTTCTAGTGGAGATTTAGAAGATAGTGAATCTATAACAATCGTGGGACCTAAAGGAGAAGTTACTTTGGATGATGTATGTATTATTCAAGAAAGACATGTGCATATGAATGAAAATAAAGCTAGGGAATTACATTTCGAAAATGGTCAAATTGTTAAAGTAAAAGTTGATAGTGATAAAGGTGGAATGATGGAAGCATTTGTTAAAGTAACAAAAAATGGTTTTTATGAAGTGCATATTGATAAAGATGATGCTAATGCTTTTTTATTAGAAAATGGAGATCAAGTCGAAATTGAACGATAGTTTTTATATTGGAAATGTTTTAATTCCTAATAGATTAGTATTAGCTCCAATGGCAGGTATTTCTAATACAAGTTATCGAAAGATTGTTAAAGAAATGGGAGTTGGACTGATATTTGCCGAAATGGTTAGTAGTAATGCTTTAACTTTTGGTAATGAAAAAACATTTGATTTACTTAAAATGAGTGAGGATGAAAGACCAATTGCTCAGCAAATATTTGGGAGTGATATTGATACTTTTGTTTCGGCTGCTAAATTAGTTGAAGAAAAAATGCATCCGGATATTATCGATATTAATATGGGTTGTCCTGTTCCTAAAGTTGCTTTAAGAGCTCAAGCAGGTAGTGCTTTACTTAAAAATCCTAAAAAAATAGGTGAAATTGTAAAAGCAGTTAGTGAGGTAGTTAAGGTTCCCGTAACAGTAAAAATAAGAAGTGGTTGGGATGAAAATAGTATTAATGCTTTAGAAGTAGCTAAAATATGTGAAAAAAATGGGGCTAAAGCTATAACTATTCATGCTAGAACAAGAGCTCAAGGTTATAGTGGAAAAGCAAATTGGGATATAATTAAAGAAGTTAAAGAAAATGTAGCAATTCCAGTTATTGGAAATGGAGATGTGGATAGTCCTATTAAAGCTTTAGAAATGCTTCAGTATACTAAATGTGATGCTGTGATGATTGGAAGGGCAGCTTTGGGTAATCCTTGGATATTTAAAGAATGTAAGGAATATTTAGAAAATGGTCAATTGATATCTAAACCAAGTGATATTGAAAAATTAAATATGATTAGAAAACATTATATATTATTAAAAGAAGATAAAAATGAAAAAATAGCATTGTTAGAAATTAGAACACATGCTTTATATTATTTAAAAGGTATGAAAGATAGTAAATATTATAAAGAATTAATTTGTAAAACTAAAAATGAAAAAGAGTTTTTAGAAGTTTTAGATAATTATCAAGAACATTTAAAAAAGTTATTAGAAAATTAGAATAATAACTTTTTTGTTTTAGTTTTTTAATGTCGTTAATAGATAAACCAGTAATTTCGTGAATGTAATTGGTATTTGCTCCAGTTGCTAATAATTTTTTAGCAATATCATAATTTCTTTGTTCAATTCCATCGGCAAAAGCTTCATCTCTTTTTAATTTTATGTTCCAATTACCATAAAAATTTGCGGTTCTTTCATCATTTATGTATTCATCTAACCATTTATTAAATTCCATTATTTCACTTCTTTCTGCTTATCTTTTTTTTCCTTTATTTTTTTCAAATTTATGTTTTTATTTTATACCTTTATGAACATTTTGGTCAAAATGTAAAAAAAAGGGGCTATTTATTTAAAATAAGGTTAGCCACTTTATTTATAGGTCCAGCACCAATAGTTAGTACTAAATCATTTTCTTTAATATTTTCTTTTAAATAAGATGCTATTTTTTCATAAGTTGGTATATGGATAACATTTTTATTTTCTTTTTTTATTAGTTCTACTAAATCACTTTCTTTAACATTCCAAATATTTGTTTCTCGAGCAGGGTAAATATCACATATGATAATATGATCAAACTTAGATAAAATATTAGCAAATGATTTTAAATGTTCATAAGTTCTACTAAAAGTATGAGATTGAAATACGGCCCATGTTTCATGATGATTAATGCTAGATGCGGCATTAAATGTAGCATTTATTTCAGTTGGGTGATGAGCAAAATCATCGAAGAAATGAGCATCGTTATATTCACCTAAATATTCAAAACGACGATGAACTCCAGTAAATTCTTTTAAAGCTTTTTTTATAGGTTCTTTTGGTAAATTATAATTTACGGCTAGAGCAATGGCTGCTAGGGCATTTGAAATATTATGATTTCCTAAAACTTTTAGAGAATATGTATCAAAATAGGTATCATTATAATAAACATCAAAAGTTGGGAAACCTAAATTATTAAATTTAATATTTTTAGCTTCAAAATTAGCTTTAGTTTTTAAGCCATAAGTTATAGTATTTTTTTTAATATTTAATAAATGTTTAGTATTTTTATCATCATTATTTATAACTAATATACCATCTTCTGGTAATAATTCAACATATTTTTGAAATGATTTTTTAGTATTTTCAATAGTTTTAAAATAATCTAAATGATCATTATCAATATTTAAAATTATTTCACTTTGAGGATGAAAATGTAAAAAAGAATCAACATATTCGCATGCTTCTAAAATAAAATATTTTTTAGAGCCTATATGATAATTGCCATTTATTTTGGCAAGAGAAGCTCCTATTTGAATAGTAGGATTAAGATTTGCTTCTAAAAAGATTGATGAAACCATACTAGTAGTAGTACTTTTGCCATGAGTGCCACTTATACAAATTAAATTTTCATAGTCTTTAGTGTATAGGCCTAGAAATGCTGCTCGATCAATAGTGGGAATGTTATGTTCTTTAGCATATACTAATTCAGGATCATCTTCATTTATTGCAGCTGTATAAATTACTAAATCACTATTTTTTAATTTGCTAGGATCATGACCAATAGTAATATCTATTCCTAAGTTTTGTAAATAAATGGTGTTTGAACTTTCTTGCATATCACTTCCTGTTACATTTTTACCATCATTTTTTAAAAAAGCAGCGATAGTGTACATGCTTGCACCACCGATTCCTATTAAATGAATATTTTTATAATTTTTAATATTTTCCATTTTTACA
>CANQMC010000057.1 GCA_947624855.1 uncultured Bacilli bacterium
GGCTCCATAGCTCAGTCGGTAGAGCAGAGGACTGAAAATCCTTGTGTCACTGGTTCAATTCCCGTTGGAGCCACCATAAAAGATATCAAAAAAGCCTTATTTAAGGGCTTTTTTCTTATGCTATAAGATGACAAAAAATCTTTCTAAAGTTTTGTGGACAATTTATGGACAAAATTATAAAACTTACTTAAAGATATTATTTCCTAAATCTTTATTTACTTGATATCATTAAATAAAATTAAAATTTATATGATTGTAATTATAAATAATAGATGTTATAATTTTAATGAAAACAAAATCAACAATTATATTATAAAAAAATAAAGAACAATAAATAGATTATAAAAAAAAAGAAAGGAGACAAACCATGAAATTAGAAGAATATAAAGCTGGAGAATATAAACAAGGAAATGGATATAAAGCGTTTTTACCAAAATAGTTATAAAACGAAAAATTAAAAAAAAGCGTTCTTAAAAAAATTATAGAACGAAAAATTCATAAAATTCGTTTTATAAGAAAATATAAAACAAAATTCTTTATTTTTATGTTTTAAGAAATAGTAAAAATATATATCATATAAAATTTATTTTATTAGATGTAACTTTTAATCAAATATATAATGTTGAAATTGTTTATTCTCTATCATTTCCAAAATTATTTTTGGTTTAAAGTTTGCTTCTTTTAATTCAGATAAATTTAACCATATATAAGTTAAATGTTCTTTCTTCTTTTCTTCAATATTTGCAATTGATGATTTACTATACAAATTATAATCATTAAATTCATATTCATGAATCATTAATATTTCATGATAATTTTTACCATTAAAACTAGAAACAAAAAAATTTTCTATCATGCCAACTTTCTTTTTTAATGTAATGTCAATACCATTTTCTTCTTTAAACTATCTTATTCCAGTATTAATATTTTTTCACCATTTCTTATAACTATAGCTACTCTATAATTAAAAACTATATTGTTTTTTTTCAAATTGAACATCATTATTTATCATTCTTTATTTCTCCTTAATTTTCATTTTTCTTTGGAAATTCTGTTTCTATTTTATTTTTTATTATCAATCCTGAAATATACTAGTTTCAACAGGTTTACTTATCAAAACAACATAATTTTTTCTTTTTAATGTCTATATATTTTGATATCATGTTCTTTCATATAATTTTTATCCATACATATCATCTTTTCTGTTTTTAATCGCTTGAAAAGAATGGATTTCTATGTTAAAATAAATACATAGAAAAAATCAATAACTAACGCGAATTAAGGATTTTTTCTTAGGAATATAACTCTGACCCTTATTCTGCTGTAACAGAATAGGGGGATTTTTTTATTTATTAAGCTTTAGTAATTTTTGTTATTAATCAATAAGTATATTATAATTTCTTTTCTAGAAAGCATATGCATAACTTTCTTATTTTAGAATATACTACAATTGACAAATGTTATTTTTTATGGTAACATTTAATTAGTGAGTGAGTAGTTCGCTGAATTGCTGAAGGGTATATGCAATATATACCAGCAAGCTTGCCTTGTGGGATCCTTCAGGCAGGGGAAAGCTCACGTTTTTTTGTTATATAAATTATTAATGATTTTAATTCTATTGCTTGACTACTACTGGGAACAAGCTTTAAACCATAGCTTAAATAATTGTTATTTTTGCAATAAATTTTATCTTTTATCTTTTTGATGTAATTAAAATGAATATTATTGTTATATTTTAATGCTTGAAATAATGCACTACAACAACAATCAGCTAATTGAAGAAGCCTTTTTCGCTCATTTGGAATTATTTTAATTGATTTAATATACTGCACATCAATGTTAAATTTTTTATGATTTTTTCTGTTTAAATATTCACTTAAATTTTTTTTAGAAAGATTACCTCTTGAGCTAATACTAATATTGGCTTTTCCGCTTTTTTCTTTCATATACCAGCATATTCTTTCGTATAAATAGCCACTAAAATAATTATATATATTGTTTGAAGGAATAATTTTAATACTTTTTGTATCAACAATTACATTAATTATTAGTACATCTAAATTTCCAATTATATCCATTATCATGTTTTTGTTTGGCATACCCTTTAATTGTTTCCAATGTAGCTGGTCTTTTATATTCATTTCTAAATTTTGTTTTATTATATCTACGTTTTTAGATATCTCGATATCTTTGCTTTTATCAACAATCAATGCAGTCAAAATAAAGTATTTAGATCCTTTATTTATTCCTTCATCTCCAGCTTCATCAATGTATACATTATATTCATTTTCCATTTCCTCACCCCTTAATTATTTTAATATTTTTTTAATACATTTATTTGCTTCATCTTTGTATTTATCGATATAAAAATCAAGCAAATCTTTATTAAATTGACATAACTGATTTAGTTCAATATGAGCCAGTTAACATTAAAGATTTTTCTTTTTTACGTAAATTTTCAAGTTTTTAACAAAGAAATTTTCCAAGATATTAACTTCTTTCTTCTTAAGAATTATATCATTATATTTTATAAAATACAATATTTTTTAGGGTAAGTATGCTAAATTTACTGGTGAAGTAATATAAGTTTTAGAAGAAAATGAAAATTATTCATTAATATTTTTATGATAAGGATAACAAAAGTAATTTATTCCAAAAAGTTTTAATAATTTAATTAAATATTATATAAAACTTATATTTTTTGTGTTATAATTTTAATTAAATTAAAGGAGAAAAAAAGATGAAAAAAATAAGTATAGTATTTTTAAGTTTATTAATTATTGTTTTAGTTACAGGCTGTAAAACAATCGAAGAAAAAGAACAATTAGTTTGTACAACTACTTAAAAAGAAGATGGAATGGAAATTGAACAAGTAATTTCAATGACTTATAAAAATGATAAATTAAAAAATATGAGTATAGAATTAAATACCAAAATTACTGATTCTGATGTTCAAAAAAATTGGGAAATATTTAAAAAATCAATGGACGAACAAAACCAAGAATTTAATAAAGATGGTATAAGTTTAAAAGTTGAAAGAAATGATGAAAATTATGAATATAAAACAACCATGGATATTGATATTGAAAATGCAAGTGAAGAAGCTTTAAAAGAACAAGGATTTAGCGATTTAAAAAATGATAAAAGCACTTTAAAAGATAGTAAAGAAGCTGCTGAAAAAGATGGCGCTATTTGTAAAATAAAATAAACTCAAGTTTTATTTCGTGTTCAAAAATACTTTTACATTATAAAATTTAATGTGAAAGGAGCAAAAAAATGAATCAAATACTTATCGGAAAATTTATTGCCCAATGTCGCAAAAACAAAAATTTAACCCAATCTGAATTAGCAGAACAATTAGGAGTAACAGATCGTTCAATTAGTAATTGGGAAAATGGTAAAAATATGCCAGATTTATCTTTATTTAAACCATTATGTGAATTATTAGATATAACTATTAATGAGTTATTAAGTGGTGAAAAAGTAAGTAAAGAAGAATATCAAAATAAATTTGAAGAAAATATAGTAAAAACTATTAATTATTCTACTAAAAAAATAACTAAATATAATCAAATTATTTCATTAATATTAATTATCTTTGGTTTATTTATTTCGCTATCGGCTATAATGATTTTTCCTAGTGAAAGTAGTTGGGGATCTATTTATTCTGTATTTGGAATAATAATATTTATGATAGGCATTAAAAGAATAATAAACTCATTAAAATGGTATAAACAATTATTACTTTTAATAGTAGTTTTTACTTTATCTATGGGAATATTAATATTTACCGATTACTTAAATGTAAAACTTAACAATGAAGCTCCAATGTTTAGAATTATAACCACTACAACAGGCAATGTTATTTATTATGATACATTATTTTATGATGTTTATAGATGTAATTTTGACACAGATAATGAATATTGGACCATTGAAAAAAATAGTAAAAAAACAATTAATGATTTAATAAATTATTGTCATAATTAAATTAAGAGTCTTATTTAAGGCTTTTTTATTTATAAATTAATATAATAGTTAATTGTAAAAATATCTTTATAATGGTATAATTTAAATACAGTATAATAAAAGGATCGTGATAAAATGCCAGAAGCTTATAAAAAAACAATAAATGAAATTTATAAAACTTTAAATACTAATCAAAATGGATTATCACTAGAAAAAGTAAAAAAATTACAAAAAATAAATGGTAAAAATGAAATAATTGAAAAAAATAAAAAAACTAAAATAGAAATATTTTTATCTCAATTTAAAAATATTATGATAATTCTGCTTTTAATCGTTGGCATATTATCTTTAATATACTCTTTAATTACTAAAAGTGATTTTTTAGATTCTATAATAATATTAGGAACTTCATTATTAAATTGTTTTATGGGCTTTTTACAAGAATCTAAAGCCGAAGATGCAATTGGTAAATTAAAAAATTATTCTAAAAATTATATTATTGTAAAAAGAAATGGTAAATATCAAAAAATAGAATCTAAAAATTTAGTAATAGGGGATTATATAATATTAGAAGCTGGTGATAAAATACCTGCCGATGCTCGAATAATTAAAAGTTATTTTGGTCAAGTTGATGAATCAATTTTAACTGGTGAAAGTTTAAGTGTTGATAAAACTGAAGAAACTATTTCTGAAGATGTTTTAATTTCTGAAAGAAAAAATATGGTTTATTCAGGAACAGTTTTAATATCAGGTAAAATAGAGGCCATTGTAGTAGCTACTGGAATGAATACTGAATTAGGAAAAATAGCATCTGCCATAGATACTGAAGAAGAACCAATAACACCTATTCAAATAAAAGTCGAAAAAATAAGTAAATTTATTTCTATTGTTGCCAGTTTTTTAGTTGCCTTTGTTTTAATTTATAGTATTTTAATGAAATATGATGTTTTAAGTATAATTATGCTTTGTATATCTATGATTGTAGCTAGTGTGCCCGAATGTTTACCAGTTGCAATTACAGCCACTTTATCAATTGGAGTTAACCAAATGGCCAAGAAAAAATCTATTGTTAGGAATTTAAAAGCTATTGAAACATTAGGATCAACTGAAATTATATGTACAGATAAAACTGGAACTTTAACTGAAAATAAATTAGAAGTTAATAAAGTATTTATTGAAAATAAAGAAATAGAATTAACTGAAATAAAAGATTATCCAATGCTTTCTTTAATTATTAACCATTGTAATACTGCAGTAAAAGATGAAAAGGGTAATTTTAATGGAGATGCTGTAGATGTTGCTTTAAAAAATTATTTAAAAGAAAATAAAATTAAAGATAAAATTAATGAATTAATTATTGAATTACCTTTTGATTCAGATCGTAAATTAATGAGTGTTGTAACTAAAATTAATAATGAAAATTTTATATTTACTAAAGGTAGTTTTGAAGCAATATCAAATAGAAGTACTAAATATTTAAATAATAATCAAATAATGGAATTTAAAAAAGAACAACAAGAAAAATATAAAAAAATGGAAGCAGAAATGTCTAAAGAAGCTCTTAAAGTATTAGCGTTTGCTTATAAAAAAATAAATAAAAATATTCAAAATCAAGATGATTATTTTAAAGAGGAAGAAGAATTAATATTTGTTGGTTTAATAGGTTTAAAAGACCCTATAAGAAAAAATATTAAAGAAGCCATAAAAACATGTTTAAATGCTCACATAAGACCTATAATGTTAACTGGTGATAATTTACTTACTGCTATGTCTATAGCCAAAGAAGCTGGTATATGTGAATCTGAAGAACAATGCATTGAAGCAAGTAAACTTGATGGCTTAAATGAAAAAGAATTAATTAAATGTTTAAATAAATATTCTGTATTTGCCAGAGTAAGTCCTCAAAATAAATTACAAATAGTAGGAGCCTTGCAAAAAGAAGGAAAAGTAGTTGCCATGACTGGTGATGGAGTAAATGATGCTCCGGCAATTAAACTAGCTAATGTTGGTATTGGCATGGTCAAAAATGGTTCTGATGTTACCAAAGATGTTTCTGATATAATCCTTTTAGATGATAGCTTTAATACTATAAATACTGCTATTTCAGAAGGAAGACGAATTTATGATAATGTTATTTCTAATATTTTATATAACTTATCCAGTAATTTTACTGAAATCTTAATTATCTTATTTGGTTTAATAACAAAAAATCCTATAATATCCGCTATTCATGTTTTATATATAGATTTAGTTGCCGATACAATTCCATCAATTACTTTAGCTTTTGAAGGAGCAACCACTGATATTATGAATAGAAAGCCCAATGGTCTAAACAAAAAAATATTTACTAACTTCTTTAATGCTTTTTTAATTATATCTGTAATACTAGAAACATTTGTTAGTTTATTTGTTTATTATCATTTTTTAGCTTTAGGTCAAATGACTGCCCAAACTTTAGCTTTATTTAGTATTATTATAAATGAATTCATTTTTGCTTATAATTGTCGATCTTTAAAAGAACAAATCCATAAAAGAGGTATATTTAGTAATAAATATTTAAATATTGGAATATTTATCCTAATATTAGTTCAATTATTATTCTTTTTAACTCCTCTTGGAAAAATATTTGGTTTAGTAATTATAACTATACCTCAATTAATATTTGTAATATTAATAAATATTATAACTTATATAATAATTGAATTATTAAAACCATTTATAGTAAAAGTATTTAAAGATGAATAAAGAACATCTGGTAAAAGTCAATAAGTAAAATTAAATAGTTTTAGATATATTTTTAATATATTTAAATAGATTAGCACATGCAAAAAAGATTTCAACGATAGTTGAAAACAAAGGTTCGTCTAATAAGACGAACTAAATGATCTTTGAATTTTGAACTGAGTTCAGTGGTTTGTAATATTGATTTTTTCGCAGCAATCCAAAAATCAATCTTTCAAGTTTACGAGCAGATAAAACGAGTGCACGTTTATGTTGATGTTTAGAAACTTCATTATATTTGATGTTATAAAAATCTTTAATAAATGGAAAACCTTGTCTAACACAAGAAGCAGTTGCTTCTACAAGATAATATCTAAGATATTTGTTAGATTTTTTAGAAGACTTTTTATCTTGACTATCAAATTCGCCGGATTGGTTTCTTTTCCAGTAAAGGCCAGCATATTTAGCTAATTTAGAATTGTGAGAAAACCTATCAATATTACCAACTTCAGCCATAATACCAGCAGCGTATACTTTACCAATTCCACGAATAGATAGCAAAATATTATAAACATTAGAATCAAGACCAAGGACAGTTTTTAAAATGGCTTTATCAATGTTTTTAAGTTGATCTTGATGGAATTTAATAGTGTTTAAAGAAGAAGCAATAGCAATATTAATTGGTTCATAAGCAGTTTGGTCAAGGCGATAAGAAGAACGAAGAGCTTTTTGTAAAGTAGAAACTTTACTTTCTGGGTTTTTAGTATGATTTTTCCCCTTAACAGAAATAAAATCAATAAGTTCTTCTAAAGAGGACTCAGCAATTTGATCAGGAGAGATAAATTCTTCAAAAATAGCCGAAGAAGTAGCACCAAACATGTCAGAAAAAGGCAATTCATTTTTGTTTAAAGTAATAAGACCAGAGAAAGATAAGTATAAATTTGTTAAAACATATGACTTTTCTCTTATCAATTCTTTACAAATGTGGTATCTTTGTCTTGTAAGACGTTGAAGAGCAATGTATTGAGAACCTCTAAAAGGATATAGAGATTTGGTTCTGCCAACTCTTGCATAATCAGCAAGAATGTAAGCATCAATACCATCTTCTTTTTCTAAATCATGGAAGCTATTCTTATACTTGTCAAAATCACAAGCATTGATTTGAAAAACTTCGGTATGAAAGTTATTTAAGTATTCATTAGAAGAAAGATAACAAGCAGGATGAAAAGAATACAT
>CANQMC010000058.1 GCA_947624855.1 uncultured Bacilli bacterium
TTATCCTTTCTTTTATGATAATTATCTAATATCAACTATGTTAGACTTTTATCATTTATATTTAAATTATAAATTATACAAGTTTAATTGTCAATACAAAAGTTGCAATGTTTCAAACTTTTAATTGTTTTAATTATAATTATTTTATAATTTAATTGGTGGTAAAAAATGAATTTAGCAAATAATCTTAAAGATTTTTTAGAAGATAAAAAAGCTGAAAAAATAACTTCTAAAGAGATAGCTAATATGTTAAATATTTCTAAAACAACTTTATCAAATTATGCAAATGGAGATTGTTATATACCTCTTATTCATTTAAATAAATTATGTAATTATTTTAATATTTCTATGGATTATTTATTTGGTTTAACTAAGAAAAGTAAATATTTAAAAATGAAAAATATTGAAGATTTAAATGCTTTGGAAATTGGAAAAAATTTAAAAGAATTTAGGAAAAGTAAAAAAATATCGCAGCAAGAAATAGCGAATTTAATTGGAGTTAATAAATCAAGTATAAGTAGATATGAAAATGGTAAAAGTTTAATTTTAACTGTTTGTTTATATACAATTTGTACTAAATATAAAGTTAGTGCTGATTATCTGTTAGGTAGAATTAATAAACCTGTTAAGTTTTAATCTTCATATAACTTTATAGTATTGTTTTGATGAGCAATTAATATTTTATTCCAAATTGTACTTTCGATATAACGAGCTTTTTTAGGATTTATTAAATATCTTATAGTTAATTCAATATGACTTTCTACTACTTTAGTATATATTATTGGATTAAATTGATTATAATAAATATGATATTCAGCATTAATATTTTTTATAGCGTTTTTCATTTTATTTGGTGTATTTTTTATTTCATCAATATTATTTATTATTTTATATAATTCTTTTTTAGTTACTATTAAATTAGCATTTAATGGTATTCTTATTTGCATTTCATTCCAAACATATTTAAAACCTTTAGTTATATTTTTAATGGGTTTAGTAAAAATAACAGTATAAGGATAATGAACTAATACTCCTGTTGATTGACCATTATTTTCGTTATCATTTACTTCTAAAAGTTCAAAGCCTAAAGAAGACATTAAAACAACATCCCCTTTTAAGCCATCTATTTCAATTCGATCTTCAATTTTAAAGACTTTTTTGATTCGATTATAAATACCACAAAACCAATTTAAAATAATATCTCGTAAGGCAACAGCAATGGCTGCTGATAAAAAACTAATTAAAGTTATTATACTTTTTAAATAATTATCCCAGATAAAAAATAAAAAGATAAATTCAACAATATTAAGTACTATTTTAAATCTTTGATTATAAATAAATTCTTTACGTTCATCTTTTATTAAATAAACTAAATATTTAACTATTTTTTTAATTATACTCATGATAACTATTAAAATAATAGTATTTAAAATTAAAAAAATATGTTCTAAATCTATTTTTAAAATATTACTTAAATATTCACAAAAATTATAATAAAAATGCATATAAATTCCTCCAAACGTTTTATTACTATAACTCTATAATACTATTTTTTAAAGTATTAATTTATTTACTTTACCTTTACTTTACACTTTATAATTTAATTTTAAGCAAAAAAATTAAAAAAATACATTTTTTATAGTATAATTAAAATAGTTAGGTGATATTATGAGAACGTTTGATTATGAAAATAATTCGATTGTAAGTATTGTTAATGAAATTATAGTGGACGCTATAAAGAAAAAAGCTAGTGATATTCATTTTGATCCTACAAATGATTGTTTATTAGTAAGAATTAGAATAGATGGAGAATTACAAGATTATACTAAAATACCTAAAGAACTTAAAAAAAATGTTATAACTAGAATTAAAATAATAAGTGGAATGAATATTACAGAGACAAGATTACCTCAAGATGGTGCGATTAAAAATGCTATTGAAAACTTAAGTTTAGATTTAAGAGTTTCTTCTTTACCAGTAGTAGATGGTGAGAAAATGGTTATTAGAATTCTTGATTATAGTATGAGTTTAAATGGTTTAGAGAATTTAGGTTTTTCAGAAACTAATTTAGCTAAAGTAAATAAAATGATTGAAAATCCTAATGGTTTAATATTAGTTACTGGAGCAACAGGTACTGGTAAATCCACTACAGTTTATGCACTATTACAAAAATTAAATACTAAAGAAAGAAATATAATAACTGTTGAAGATCCGGTTGAAATGAAAATTGAAAATATTAATCAAGTTCAAGTATTAAGTGATATTGGAAGAACTTTTTCAAATACTTTAAGAAGTATTTTAAGACAAGATCCTGATATTATTATGGTTGGTGAAATAAGAGATAATGAAACAGCAAGAATTGCAGTTAGAGCGAGCATTACAGGGCATTTAGTATTATCGACAGTGCACACTAATAATTCTTTAACTACAATTGAAAGACTTTTAGATATGGAAGTTGAAAGATATTTATTAGGTTCAGCTTTAACCGGAATTATATCTCAAAAATTAGTTAAAAAATTATGTCCTAAATGTCGGAAAGTTAGAGAAGCTTCAGTATATGAGCAAAAACTTATAAAAAAACATTTAGGTAAAAATGTTAAAGAAATATATACACCAGGTGGTTGTAAAGCTTGTAATCATGGTTATTTAGGTAGAATTGCAATACATGAAGTTTTAACTATTAATGAAGATATTAGAAATGCAATAACTACAAATACTAATCGAAAAGTTTTAAAAGAATTAGTTTATAAAGCTAATGATAATATAACTACCCTTTTTGAAGATGGTTTAAGTAAAGTTGTGGAAGGTTTAACTTCAATGGAAGAAATATTAAAAACTGTTGATATATCAAGTGATGATGAACTAGATATTTAATAGTTTTTTTATTTTATTAGTTAAAATAGATATTATTATAGTTATAAAATAATTAAAAAATAAATATAAAAACATTAACATATAAGTTAAAACTAAATTATGAGTTTTTAAATATATTAAAAATGGGATTAAAGTTATTAAAAATAAAAAAATAATTTTTAAAATATTTTCTTTTAAAAAATTTTCTTTAAATTTACTTTTCTTTTCATAATAACTGTTTACTAATAAGTAAATAACCATTATTAAAAATAAATATTTAATAACAAATTCTAAATTAAATGTAGCAAAATAATAAAAAATTAAAATTAAAAATAAAATATCTAAACGAAATATTTGAAAGATATTTTTTTTTAAATATTTAAAAGAAAACTTAGTATAATCTTTTTTAGTAAAGTTTTTAATCATTAAAGTTAGAAAATAAATAATCCAGGGAATAAATGTTAAAATTAAAATAAAATTATTAATTTCCATTAGCATTTTCCTTTCCATATAAACATCCACAGTAATCTTGACGATATAAATTATATTCTTTACTTAATGTTATACTTTTTTTATAGCCATCATTTTTTTTAAAATCGCCATAAATATATTTAATATTTAAATTATTAGCTATTTTTTCACCAATTAAATTAATGACACTACTATTTTTATAAGGACTTACAGTTAGGGTTGTTCCAAAATATTCAAAGTTTTTTTCTTGTGCTTTTTGAGCAGTGTTTAATAATCTTAAATAATAGCATTTATGACATCGGGCTCCCCCTTCTTTTTCTTGTTCAAGGCCTTTTGCTATATGTTTAAAACTAGAATTATCATAATCACAATCTAAGAATTTAATATTAGCTTTATTTTTTTGGTTATATTCTTTTATAAATCTTATTTGTTCTTCTTTTCTTTTTAAATATTCATTTAATGGTTCAATGTTAGGATTATAATAATAAATTGTTATATTAAAATAATTATTTAAAAAAGTTATTACGGCAGTAGAACAGGGACCACAACAACTATGAAGTAATAAATCTTTTTTAGAATCAAAATTACTTACAAGCTCTAAAAGTTTTGTTTGATAATTAATCTTCATTTTGATCACTTTTATCCTTATCTTTATCTTGATCTTTAGTTGTATCTTTAGTATCTTTTTCATCAAAATATTTAAATACTCCTAAAAGATTATTACTATCATTATAACTATCTAAAAGTAAAGTTCCTCGATTATCATCAATCATGGCAATAAATTCTTTGTAATCATTTAATCTTTTCATATTAATAATGTTTACATAAACTAAATTAGTATCATTCATGCGAAGTAAAAATCTAGAATTATCGATAACTATATTATTACTTATATAAGGATCATATTCTATTTCATTGATCATTTTAATAATATCAGGATCTACCTTGGCAAATGATGCAGTAAAATCTTGTAATAAATCTTTAGGTACAGAATTAATTAAAGTAGGTATTCCTAAATATTTAGAATTATTTTCAACTTCTTTATTATTACTTAAAACAACTTTAGAAGTATTTCGATTATAATACAAAGGGATTGCTTCTTTTATATTAATTGTTACTTTTCCTAATAGATTTTTACTTACTTTGACACTTTCTACTAATTCTAAAGAAGATATTTTCTTTTCTAATTTATGAGAACTGGTTTTAAATAATGAAGGATATTCTTTAATACCAGCTTTTTCAATTATTTCATTATCGGTTAATAAGTTAGTATTTTTAATATAAATATTTTTGATTGGTTGAGATAAAAAGGTATATAAAATCATTACTATTAAATATATTATTAATAATAGTAATAATAGAGCTTTAATATTTAGTTTTCTTTTTATCTTTTTTTGTGTTTTCATATTATTTCCAATCTATTATTTCTTGTTCTAATATTAAATCAACATTAAATTGATTTTTTACTTCCTTTCTTATTAATTCTATCAAATTTTTAATATCTTTACTAGTGGCTCCTCCAATGTTTACAATAAAATTGGCATGTTTTAAAGATATTTGAGCACCTCCAATTGTTTTGCCTTTTAAGCCAGCTTCTTCGATTAATCGGCCAGCATAATCATTTTCAGGATTGCGAAAAACACTTCCAGCTGAAGGCATTTCTAAAGGTTGAGTTGTTTTTCTTCTATGCCATCTATCTTTAATTATTTCTTCGCTTGTTTTTTTATCACCTTTGGCTAGTTTAAAGGTTGCTTCTAAAACAATTAATTTTTTTTCTTTAATATTAGTATGACGATAAGAATAAGTAAAATCTTCTTTAAGCATTTCTTTTACTTCTAATTTAGGAGTTAAAACTTTTACTTTTACTAAATTATCAAATATTTCAGAATTGTAAGCTCCGGCATTGCCATTAATGCTACCACCGATTGTTCCAGGAATATTAATAGCCCATTCAAGACCAGTTAAATTATTATTAACAGTGGTTGTAGCAAGTTTAACCATCATGGTTCCTGCTCCTGTTGTAACAAGGTTATCTTTTATGTGAACATAATTTAAACCTTTTAATTTTATAATTGCTCCATCAAAATATTCATCTAAGATAACATTTGAACCAGCACCTAGAATAAAAAATTTAATTTTATTTTCTTTTAAATATTTTAATAGTTCTATTAAACTTTCAATTGTATCTACTTTAATTAAATATTTGGCTTTAGAAGCTATTTTATATGTATTTAAATTATTTAATAAAGCATTTTCTTCAACTGTTATTCCTTTTATATTATTCATTTAAAAGCTCCTTTATTTCTTTTAATATTACTTCACTACTATCAATTTTACCTAAGTTTTTTAAATTCATTTTCATAATTTCTAGTCTTTGTTTATCATTTAATAAATCATTTATGGTATTAAATAAAGTTTTACCATCTAAATTTTCTTCTAATATCATAATACTAGCATTATTTTTAGTTATTTCTTTAGCATTATAATATTGATGATTATTAGATACATAAGGACTAGGAATAAAGATAGCAGGTAAATTTAAGGCTAATATTTCACTTATAGTACTTGCTCCAGCTCGTGAAACAATTAAATCAGCACTTTTCATAAGACCTGGTAAATTATCTAAATAGGGAACTACTTTAACATTATTACTAAATTTAGTATCTTTAATAAATTTTTCATAATAATTTTTACCAGTTATATATAATACTTGATAATTACTCTTTTTAACTAATTTTAAGAAATCTTTTAATTTATCATTTATCGAGGCACTTCCTAAAGATCCTGCGACTACTATAATTAATTTTTCTCTTTCATCTAAGCCTATTTCACATTTGCGAATTTTTTTGGTGGCTAGTGCTCTTTCTCCACAAGGATTACCTGTGTATACAACTTTTTTGGCTTTTTTAAATTTTTCCATGGTTGATAAAAAGGAAACTGCCACTAAATCGACATCTTTAGCTAACATTTTATTGGTTTTACCAATAACACTGTTTTGTTCATGTAAAAAAGTTTTAATGTTTAATTTTTTGGCGGCTTTAATAACAGGATATGTTAAATAACCACCAAATCCTAAAACTAAATCTGGTTTAAATTCTTGTAAAGCTTTATAGCATTTATGATAACTAGTAGCTAGTAAAAAAGTATTTTTAATATCTTTAAAAATATTTTTGCTAAAACCATATATTTCAATACCAAGGTAAGGAATATTTCTTTTTGGTATTAGTTCACTTTCCATACGATTTTTAGTACCTATATATAATACTTCTAAATTAGGATATGCTTTTTTAAATTTATCTAAAACAGCTAAGGCTGGATATATATGCCCACCTGTTCCACCAGCGCTAATTACAACACGCATAAACTCACCTCTCATTTAATTATACTATAAATTTCAAAAAAAACTATCTTTTTTCTACCAAAATAAACCTTTTAAAGTATTAAATAGTCCTGAAATACCTTTAGTCATAAATTTACTTAGACTATTTGATACTTTATTTCCTATTTTAGTTACTTTATTTGAATAATCAATATGATCTTCTTTTAAATAATTATTTATGTCAACTACTTGTCCATTTGCTACATCTTGTTCAAATCTTTGCATAGCATCTTTGGTTAATATAGCTTTATTACTGGCTTGTTTTTCGTAATAACCACTTTCATAGGCAATAATTATACCTAAAAATGCTATAAAAAGTAAAGCTAATATTCGAAAAAAATGACGACTTTTCCGTTTAGGTTTCATTTTGTTCCTCCTTTATATGTATAGCCATTATTTGGGCTAGTATTTGAAGAGAATTAGTAACTTCATTTATTGTATTTTCTTTACCTCCTACTTGAATAAGTAAAGTATTTGCATTAAAATCTTCATTATAAATTCCTTGATAACCAGTTCCACCTCGCAGGGAGATTTTACTTAAATCTTTAATTTTAGCATTTATTTTAGTATGTAATTTATTTGCTAAAGTTTGATTTTTTAAATAATTATTATTATCAGTACCTATAATAAATAAAATAGGTGCATATTCTTTTTCATTTAAAGTAATTATCTTATTATTACCTGTTTCACTTCGACCTAAATCAATAAAGTATTTTAAGGTTTTATATTCATTATAAGAACTTTCTAATAATATGCGCGAAGCTTTATAAATATTATTATAATTTAATTTATTTTCTTTTAATGTTTTAGCTACATTTCTTTGTTCAACTAAAGTTGATAAGCCTTCTTTTTCTAAATATTCTTTAAAAATTAAACTTGCTTCCCTAACTGTTGGATTAACTGAATAAGAATTGTTATTACTTCTTTCATATTTATCTGTTTGATATGTATTATAAACATAGATAAGATAATCTTCATAATAAATATTATTAGTATTAATTACTGGTTCTGCTGTTGATTCTTGGATATTAAAACCCCATA
>CANQMC010000059.1 GCA_947624855.1 uncultured Bacilli bacterium
AATTTTGTTTGAAAAAATTTTAAAAATATTGACTGGGGGGGGGGTAAATGTTATAATTTTGTTAGAATATGGAGGTGAATTTGATGTTATTGCTTAAAACTATTGTTGTGCTTTTATTAGGATTAGGGGCACTTTATATGTCTTTTTTTAAAGAAATGATAATAATTCCATTAGTAATGGGGATTGTAGCAATAATTCTAAAAAAATTTATGGTTAAGAATGGAGAAAAGAATTTCTTTTTAACAATTGGAAGTTATGCAGGGGCTATTGCAATTGGTATTAGTTTAGTAGATCTTTTTGTAAATGTTGCTTCTAAAATTATGCATTAATTTTAGAATTAATGATACTGTAAAGTTACTTAAAATATAGTAGACTAAAATAAAAATGTATGTTAGACTACTGTTAAATTAGATAAGAATAGAGAGGTTTATGTGAGTATGAAAAAGTGTTTAAAAATAATAAGTTTATGTATATGTTTATTGTTAATGGCAGGTTGTATGAATGCCAAAGTAAATATGAGTATTAATAGTGATGAAAGTTTAGATATTGTTATGAATATTGATCTTGATATGGTAAAATATTTGAAATATTTTGCAGGTAAAAATGGACTTTTTGATCAAATAAAAAAAGAAATAATCACTAATGATTGTAAGGCTTTATCACCTTATAGTGAAGGAGATGCCATGTATGAACAATATATTAATAATTGTGTAAATGAAACTTATAATCCTAATGAAGATCCAACAGATGAAGAAATTAAAAAATTTCTTGATGAATTAATTGAATCTGGACAAATTAATGAATTATTAGATGAAGATGACTTAAGTGAAGCAGAAGAAAAAGGATTTAATGTTGATGAAAGTTTTGATAAAAGTAATTATACATATAAGATAAATATAAATAAACATTTTAATAATATCGATGATTTATCAACAACTGAAGAAAAAGAATTTAATATAAAAAATATTTTTAGTGAAGTAAATCCAGTATTTTTTACTAAAACAAGTACAGGATCTTATAAGGTAAATTTAGTAAAATCTGAAGATGGTAATTCTGATTTTAATATAGAAGGAATTTTAGGTAATGGTGAAAATATAGAAGGTTATATTTCATTAATATATGAGGTTACTTTACCAAACAAAGCAATATCAAATAATGCTACTAAAGTAAGTGATGATGGTAAAACCTTAACTTGGGATTTAATAGATAGCAATGTTTCTAATATTAATTATGAATTTAGTTTAACAAATAATAGTAATAATAATGAAACTAATAATGATAAAAATTTATTTAATTTATCTAATGACAATTTAAAAATTTTAGCAATAGGATTAATTGCTGGTGGAGGAATTACATTAGTTGTTACACTAGTTGCATTATTAATTTCCAATAAAAAAACTAAGAATAATAATTAAAAAGGAGTATGTAGTTAGTATGAAAAAGAATTTTTTTGGAGTATCTTTGATAACCCTTACTTGTTTATATGGAATGTTATCTATAGTGGTAATTCTATTTTGTTATTTTTTAAAAGTACCTATAATTTATGGTATAGGTATTAGTATAATTATTTTAATACTTCAATTTATATTTTCACCTTTGTTAACAGATTTATCTATGAAATTTCTTTATAAAGTTAGTTATAATTATAATTTCCCAGATTATGTCAATAATTTTATTGATGAGTTATGTAAAAAACATAATATGAAAAGACCTAAAATTGGTTTTATAGATGATGGAGCTCCTAATGCTTTTACTTATGGTTGGACTAAAAATACATCAAGAGTTATTATAAGTAGAGGAGTATTTGAATTATTAAATGAAAATGAAGTTTTAGCTGTTATAAGTCATGAATTTGGACATGCAACTCATTATGATATGCTAGTAATGACTGTTGCTCAATTAGTACCTTTAGTTTTATATGCAATAGCTTATTCATCTGATGATAATGATAATAATAGTAATAATAATGATAATAATGGGGGAATTATCCAATTAATTGCTTTAATATTATATTTTATTAGTCAATATATAGTTTTATGGTTATCAAGAACTCGAGAATATTATGCTGATAGTTTTGCTGTTGAGGAAACTAAAAATCCTAATGCTTTGGCTGAAGCATTAATTAAAATAGGGTATGGTTTAAATAATTCTAATTCAAAAAAGAATAATAAAAATGAAAAAAGACATAGTGTTTCTAACTCTAATGCTTTAGGAATATTTGATTCTAAAACTAGTAAAACATTAATAATTAGTAGTTATAAAAATGGCGAAATATCAAAAGATAGTATTAAAAATGCTATGAAATGGGAATGTTGGAATATATGGGCAAAATTTTATGAATTAAATTCGACACATCCTTTAATTTCAAAAAGAATTAATGCTATTTCTAAAAGATGCTCAGAATTTAATCAAGAGCCATACATTGAATTTGATTTAAAAAAGCCAGAATCTTATATAGATGATTTTGCTGCTGAACTATTTATTAAATATTTACCTTTTTTAATAATTATTATTACATTTATGTTAATAATATTAGATTTTGGAGATACAAAAATGATTTTAGGAATAGGTGGTATAGTAGCTGTTTTATTTTCATTTTTAAAACTTTCTTTTAGAAATAAAAATAAAAATTATATTAACACTAATGTTTTAAATTTATTGAGTGAAGTTAAAGTTTCAGGAGTAACTTGTATTCCATGTATTGTAAAAGGTAAAATAATTGGTCGGGGGAATCCAGGATATATATTAAATGAAGATTTTGTTATTCAAGATGATACAGGGATTATGTTTTTAGATTATAATCAACCTATAGCATTTGTTAATAAATTATTTGCTATATTTAAATCAAAGGAATATTTTGAAAAAGAAGTAACTATTAAAGGATGGTACAGAAGAAATCCAGTTCCATATATTGAAATATATACTATGGAAGTTGATGGTGTAGTAAAAAATTGTTATACTTATTTGTATTCCTTAATTTTAAGATTTATTTTATTAATAATATTTATTTTAATTTTAATTTTTTCATTTATTTAAAAAATGTCGTTTATTGTAAGAAAAGAGGTGTATAATTTTGTTTTGTACTAAGTGTGGTAATAAGTTAGATAATAATTCTAAATTTTGTAATATGTGTGGTGCTCCTAATAATTATACACCAATTTCTTCACAAAATAATATTAATTCTTTGATATATCCTAATAAAACAAATAAAATAAAACAAATATGTATAGGTTTAGGTGTTGGAAGTGTTGGGGTAATTATAGTTTTATTAATTGTAATATTTTCTGGTAGTTCTGGTTATTAT
This sequence comes from uncultured Bacilli bacterium, assembly GCA_947624855.1. Lineage (GTDB taxonomy): Bacteria > Bacillota_I > Bacilli_A > RF39 > UBA660 > Caccenecus. The sequence continues at coordinate 3,305 of CANQMC010000059.1, forward strand.
TTTCATGAAGATAGTAATGTTCCGGAAATTCAAACAAATAATTCTAATACAACTGGAAATAAAACTGGTAAATATAAAACTATTATTATAACAGATAATAAATATTATGGAATTAGTATATCTGGGGTTAGTGATGCTAAGGATTTAATTTCAAAAGATTCTACAGATCAAAAAGGTACTTGTCCTAAAGAAATTTTAAAAATTGAAAATGAAATAATAAAAAAATATAATATAACTGCTGTTAATTTATGTGAAATGGATATTGATTTTGCTAAAGAATTAATTAATGTTTTAAAACATATTTATGATGAATATCCAAGTGTTAAAGGATATTTAACCAATTTAAGTCTTTGGAATGGTACTCTTTCGGAGAAAAGTATAATAGCGGAATTTATGCCAGTATTTCAATTTGCTTCATCAAATACCACAACTACTTATCCGTGGGTGATTAAAACCCAAATATTTTTGAATAGTACTTACTTTTTAAATAAAAATAAATTAGATTCTGCTGTAAAAGAAAGTTCTTCAGTTGGTCATTTTCCACCAAATGCATCAATTTATTCTCCACTTGCTCATGAACTTGGACATTATATTTCCTATATAGCGATGATGAAATATTATAGTACTAATTCAATTTTATTAATAGATGATAATAATTTTAATACTTTAATAAATTTAGCTCATGATTTTTCAGATGGTAAGCATTCATTAAATATGTTAGAAGAGGCTTATAATAATTATAAAAATGATACTGGAGATAATATTTCATTCGATGATTGGAGAGGTACCATTTCTAAATATGCTTTAGCAAAAGATGATAAGGGTAGATATATTTATGATGAAACCATTGCCGAAGCTTTTCATGATGTTTATTTAAATTCTTCTAATGCTAAAATAGCTAGTAAATATATAACTGATGTATTAAAAGAAAGGTTGAAATAAGGTGGCATTATGAAAAAAGTATTGTTATTTATCTTTTCTTTTAGCTTTTGTATGGCAATAGTTTATGCTATAAATTATAATTTCAAAATTGATTTAAATGATATATCTTTAAATAATTCTAAAGAAAAAAGTATAGGTAATGAATTTAATCAAACATATAATATTTCTAGTACTAATTTGTCTTCTAATAAAGAATTAAAAGAAAAAATTGAAAATTTAAGTAAAAAAGTTACTTATCTTTTATTAGGTAATGATCCTGAAGAAGATTCTAAAGAATATTATGAACGACATAAAGATTATTTGGATTTAAGATATAATCCAACTGTTCCTAAAGATAATTCTTCATCTTCAGGTTTAGATAAAAATAGTCAAGAATATAAAGATGATTTAGTATCAGGTTTATCTATACCGGGAATGTTTAATATGTTAGATGAATTAAATATTAGATATAAATCAATAAGTTCAATAAATATAAGCATAAATGATGATGTAATTATTAGTAGAGTATATTTACCAAATATAACTATGAAAAGTGAAGATAGTAATATTCCTATGAACTATGAAGATATTAATACTAATATGATTTTGTATTATTTCTTTAAAGAGCTAGAAGGAGAGTATAAATTATATTATTTATATGCAGAAACTACTGATGAATTAAATGAGTATTTTAATAAAATAGAAGATACAGAAAATACAAATGCTTTAGCTGTAACTAAAAATAATAATACTAATTTAGATGATATTTATGATTTTTCAAAATTAGAGCAATTAAATAATGATATTATTAATAATGTTTATGAAAAAAATAAAAACAATGTATTAATGATTAATTCATATTATAATAATTCGGTAGTAAGCACCGCTATGGGGATATTAATAGATAAAGGATTAGTTGTTACAACTTGGACTTTTTTAGAAAATTCTTTATCTAAAGGTCAATATATAGTATTAAGAGATAATAATGATAAAATATATAATTTAGATGGTATTGTAACTGTTAATAAAGATTTAGATTTAGCAGTGTTAAAGCTTGATGAGAAAATACCAACTAATATTATTTTAGGAAATTCAAATAATTTAAAAACTGAAGATCCAATTATCTCAATAAATAGTAAATCTGGTTTAAAATTATCTGTTCAAACAGGTATTGTTATTTCAAATGATGATTATATTGAAAGTTCAATTCCTTTATTAAATAAAGAAGAAGGAAGTCCAATTTTTAATACTTCTGGTGAAATAGTAGGATTAAATACTTCTAAATCACTTAATAGTAGTATATCTATAGCTATAAAATCAGATGTTTTACAAGAATTAAAAAATAAATTTGAAAATTTAAATTTTGAAGATATTGATAGTATTTCATTTAATAAATTAAAAGAAAAATATTTTTATACTAATTATGAAAATGAAAAAACAATAAATTCTATACCTAAAAATATTTGGAAAAAATATAAAAAAATTGGTAATATAGAAGACAATATAAAGTTAGAATTAATAAAAGCTAATTATGATAAAAATATAATAAGTTTAAGATATAAAAATAGTATTTCTGATTATATAAACAGTATGCAATTATCACTATCTTATAGAGATGAATTAATAAAAGAAGGATTTAAAGAAATTTTAAAAAGTAATTCTAAATGTATATATCAAAATGAATCTTATAAAGTTGTAATTATGGATCAATTTGATTATTTAATAATAGTGATGGTGAAATTATGAAAAAAGTTTTAGTTTTTATTAAAAAATATATCCTTGTTATTATTGTAGCTTTTATTATTTTAGTGATTGGAAGTTTTTTAATTGTAAATTTGGTATATAAAAAAATTAATATCAAAATATATGATACTGAATATATTAAATTTAATTACGATAGTAGTTGGAATATTTTAAGTAATAGTGATCTTTATGTTAAATTAGAAAATAAAAATAAAGGTATAATAAATATAGAATTATTACAATTAGATGATAATTATAAATATGAGAAATTGGATCAAATATTAGATAATTTATTGTTTGATATAAATGAACAAAATAAGAATTATAATTTGATATTTAAAAAAGATATTACTTTAACTAATAAGTTATTAGATGGTTATGAAGTTTTGTATGAAACTAATGATAGTGAAGTAATGTTAAGTATAGCAAAAAATGAAAATTATCTTATTATGTTTACTTTTGAAGCTGATAATAAATATTTTGATATGTTGTTAGATAGTGTTCAAAATATTATCTATAATTTTGAAATAAAAGAAAATAAATATAAATTAAATAATAAGTTAGAATTAAGTACAGAAAATATATTATTTTCAAAAAATAATAATCTAGATAATAAAATTAAAGATAGTAATGAATATGAAATAGCAAGCAATAATTATTTAGTTTCATATTTAGTTCCTAATATATTTAAGGTAACAAGTATTGATTCTAGAAAAGGAAGTTTTAGTTTTCAAGATGATAATGCTACGATTAATGTTACAACAACTATATATAATAAAAATATTTATGATTATTTAGATAAAACTGAAAGTAATAGTTCTATATATGAAGAATTTAATTTTTATAAGGAAAATAAAGATAAATATTCTAATTTTGAAGAACAATTAAGTAAATATAAAATTTCTAATTATGATAGTTATCTTTATAAAGTATTTTATACTGATAAAATGAATAATAAAAAATATGAAAATTATTCTTTAATTGTTCCAATTAATAAAAATCATATATTTTTATTAAGAGTAATAGGAGAAAATAGTTCTATATCTGAAAAATTAATAAATAGTTTTAAAATTAATAAGGTTGTTAATTATAGTAGTTATATTAACAGAGAAGTTAAAGATGGTTATTTTAATATTAATTTAGAAAGACTTAATAATAAAAAAACAGATTCAATCAGTATAAGATTATCTGAAAAATATCAAGAAATTGATGAGGGTGCTGATATGTATAGCTATAGATATATAGGTTTAAATAAAGATACAAATAATAATACTTATCAATATAATATAAATTATAATTTAACTTCTCCATCGCAAGATTTAAATTCCATGATTGATTTAATTAATTTTAATATTGAATCTTATGAAGTTTATGGTAATTATAATAAATTAAAATATTTAGATACACTTACTTTAAATGAAAAGCAATTTAAAGTTTATGAAGGTAGTTATTTTAAATTAGATAATTTGTTTAATCAAAAAGAAACTTCAATATTTAAAGTTAATGAAAAAGTATTAATATATGAATTAGAGAATGGAGGAATGTTGATTATAACTATTGATGGAAATAATAAAGAAATAGAAGATAATATGTTAAATGAATTAACAGATATTACAATTTTAAAAAATTAAGAAAGAAGGATGAAAAAATGAATTGTAAAAAATGTGGAGCGCCTTTAAATGCAGAAGATAAATTTTGCAGAAACTGTGGAGCAACAGTT
>CANQMC010000060.1 GCA_947624855.1 uncultured Bacilli bacterium
ACCGAACGGTACGTACGGTGGTGTGAGAGGGAAAAGCATTCAAGATTTATCTTGAAAAGTTTTCTCTACTCGATTATTAAAAACTATTTGTATATAAGCTTTTTTCTTTAATTAACTAGACTTTATTCAAGCAATTTAGTATAATTAAATTAGGTGAAGTAAAATGAAAAGAGCAATATTAGTTGATGGAAATAACTTAATATTTAGAAGTTATTATGCTACTGCATATTCCGGTAGTTTAATGCGTAATTCTAAAGGATTTCCTACTAATGCTTTATATGGTTTTGTTGGGATGATGAATAAAATTATTCAAGAAGAAAATCCTGAATATATTGCTGTAGCTTTTGATATAGGTAAAAACTTTCGAAAACAAAAATATTCATTTTATAAAGAAGGAAGACATGAAACTCCTGAAGATTTAAAATGTCAAATGCCTCTTGCCCGAGATATATTAAAAGCAATGGGAATAAAAGTATTAGAATTAGAGCCTTATGAAGCAGATGATATAATAGGAACTTTAGCCAAAATGGCTGATTTAGACCCTGAATATGATGCTACAATTGTATCAAGTGATCGAGATTTATTACAATTAATAAGTAATGTTGTTGATGTAAAATTATTAAAACAAACTGGTTATATAAAATATAATCCTGATACATTTAAAAAAGATTATGGTATTGAACCAATTAAAATAATTGATTTAAAAGCTTTAGCCGGAGATACATCAGATAATATTCCTGGAGTTAGAGGTATTGGTGAAAAAACTGCTTTAAAACTATTACAAGAATATGGTTCATTAGAAAATATATATGAAAATATTGCTCTTATTAAAGGTAAAACCAAAGAAAAACTTGAAACTGATAAAGATAATGCTTTTATGAGTAAAGATATCGCGACCATTTACAAAGATGTACCTTTAGATATAACATTTGAAGATTTAAAATATAAAGGAATAAATGAAAATGAATTATCTAAAATCTATGAAGAATTAGAATTTTATTCATTACTTAAAAACTTTACTAAAAAAGAAATTAAAAAAGAAGTAGATTTTAAAGAAATAACTAATATAAAAGATTTAAAATTAGATAATGAAGTAAGTATATATATAGAACTTGATAATGAAAATTATCATAAAGCAAATATTTTAGGAATAGGAGTAAGTGATAAAAATAATAATTATTATTTAACTAAAAATTATTTAAAAGATTTAATAAATATTTTACAAGATAAAATTATTTATACTTATAATGCTAAAGCTTTAGATATAATTTTAAAAAGAAATAATATTAAAGAAATAAAAGCAAATTATGATTTAATGATTGCAGCTTATCTAACTAATGCTTTTACCAAAGATGATATTGCTTTTTTACTTCATAATAAAAGTATACCAGTTATTTTTTATGAAGAATTAAAAAAAGATGAATTTAAAAATCCTAATTTAAAAAATGATATAGTTTTAAAATCACGTTTTATCTATGATACTAGGGATGAATACATTAAATTATTAAAAACTGATGAAATGTATAATTTATTTAAAGATATCGAAATGCCACTTACTTATGTTTTATCAGACATGGAATATTTTGGTGTTAAAATAGATTCTCATATTTTAGATGAAATTAAAGCCGAAGCTGAAGCTAAACTTGAAAGTATATCTAAAGAAATATATACTCTAGCAGGTTGTGAATTTAATATAAGTAGTCCCAAACAACTAGGAGAAGTAATCTTTGGCAAAATGGGTCTAGCAGTAGGTAAAAAAACTCAAAAAGGCTATAAAACTGATGCTGCTACTTTACAAAAATTAAAAGATAAACATCCCATAATTGGTTTAGTTTTAGATTATCGTAATTACAGTAAAATTTTATCAACCTATACTGTTAGTTTAGAAAATGCCAAATTCCCCGATGATAAAATCCATACAATTTTTAAACAAACTTTAACCAGAACAGGTCGTTTATCAAGTGTTGATCCTAATTTACAAAATATTCCTATTCGCGGTGAAGAAGGAAGAAAAGTAAGAAAAGCCTTTAAACCCACTAATGATATCTTTTTAAGTATCGATTATTCTCAAATTGAACTTCGTATTTTAGCTCATATCTCGGGCAGTGAAGAATTAATAAATGCTTTTAAAAAAGATCAAGATATTCATACTAAAGTAGCTTCAGATATATATGGTGTACCAGAATGTGATGTAACTAAATTAATGCGAACTACAGCTAAAGCCGTTATTTTTGGCATAGTTTATGGCATCAGTGGTTTTGGTTTAGGAGAAAACTTAAATATTAATACCAAACAAGCATCAGAATTTATTGAAAGATATTATGAATTATATCCTGGAGTTAAAAATTATATGGATAATATAGTTAAAGAAGCTTATGAAACGGGTTATGTAAGAACTTTATTTAATCGTAAAAGAAGCATTGAAGAATTAAATAGTCGTAATTATGCTATTAGAAGTTCTGGTGAAAGAATAGCGCTTAATACTCCAATTCAAGGAACCAGTGCCGATATTATCAAAAAAGCTATGATCTTAGTTTATGAAGAATTTAAAAAAGAAAATATTAAAAGTAAAATGGTTTTACAAATTCATGATGAATTAGTAATAGATACTTTAAATGAAGAAATCGAAAAAGTAACAAAAATTGTTAAAAATGTAATGGAAAATGTTATTAAATTATCCGTACCTTTAAAAGTAGGAATTGCTATGGGTAAAGATTTATATGAGGCTAAATAATGAATATCAAACAAATTATCAAAAAATATAATTATCCTGAAGATTTAGCTAATTTTTTAACCATAGTATATGCTAATTTTCTAAAATATTTTGGTGAAGATAAAGAAGATATTATTTATGAAGCTTTAAATAACACCGAAATAGTTTTAGGTGATAATATTTATGAAACTTTAAATAAAAGAGGATTAATTGATAATGTTGAAGGGGATTCTTTAGTAAATGAAGATGATTTAAAAAGAGCCGTAGGAATCTATCAAAGTGTTCCTGATATTAAATATAATCTTAAAACAAATACTTTTGAAATCAATTCTATTAAAAGATTAATTGCCATAAATGCCCCTGATTTATCTTCAAATTATAGTAAATCAACATTAGTTCATGAATTAGGTCATTTAATTAAAAGTTATTTTAAAGAATATACTATTGAAGAAAATAAATTAAAATCAAGAAATGGTTTAATATCAAGAGAATGGCAGTTAACTATCAAAGATGGAAAAATAATAAAAAAATTAATTAAAGAAGAAGGAATAGGCCTAGAAGAAGGTTTGAATACAGTTTTAGAAGAAGATATAATCCGTCAAATAATTGATGCAAATTATCAAGCAACCGGTTATGGAGTAATATCTTCCGTCGCAAGAAATATTATTAAAACCAGTGATATAGCAATACCCATGTTAAATAGTCAAATTTTAAATGATAAAGAAAGTATAATAAATATTTTTGAAGATATATCCCCAAATTTATATAATAATTTAGAATGTTTAATGGATAAATTATATAAACTATCATTAAAAATGTTTAGTGAAATATTTGATCCCGAAAAAATGCAAGAAACAAGTAAACAAATAAAAGAAGTTTTAGTTAAAGAATATTTACCTCTGCAAAATATTATGACTAAATCCCAAGAATATAGATTAGGAGAATAATTATGCCCGAAATAGCCGAAGTAGAAACAGTAAGAAATACCTTAAAAAAATTAATATTAAATAAAAAAATCAAAGATATAAATATTTATTATGAACCAATGATTGAAAGTGATTTAAAAACTTTTAAAAAAGATTTAATTGGTAAAAGTTTTATAGATATTAAAAGAATAGGAAAATGGTTAATATTTGAAACCGAAGATCGTTATTTATTATCTCACTTAAGAATGGAAGGTAAATATTTTATCAAAGATGCAACTGAACCTAAAGAAAAACATGAACATGTTATCTTTATCTTTACTGATAAAAGTACTTTAAGATATCATGATACTCGTAAATTTGGTCGTATGAATTTAATTAAAAAAGAAGATTTATATAACACCGAAAGTATTAAAAAACAAGGATATGAACCTGGCAATAAAAATTTAACCAGTACTTATTTATTATCCAAATTTAAAAATAAAGAATTACCTATAAAAACAGTATTACTTGATCAATCTATTATTAGTGGTTTAGGTAATATTTATGTTAATGAAGTATTATTTTATGCTAAAATAAATCCTTTAAAAGCTGCTAAAAAATTAACTAAATCCGAATGTGAATTAATTATAAAAGGCAGCAATGAAATAATTAAAGAAGCCATAAAAATGGGTGGAACAACCATTAAAAGTTATACTTCTTCATTAGGAGTAACAGGTAGATTTCAATCAAAACTAAAAGTTCACAAAAAAGAAAATACTCCATGTCCTATATGTAATACTCCTATAAAAAACATCAAAATAGGGGGTCGTAGTACCTATTATTGTGATCATTGTCAAAAATAAAAATTGCTATTGAGCAATTTTATTTTAAAAGATCTTTTAAAAAAATTTCTTTCTTTTTCTTTTTTCCTATTTTACCACATTTTTTAATATCTTTTACAAGACTATGAATATTAAAAGAATAATAATCATACCAAAATTGTGAGGAATTATCATATTTTTTACCATTATATACAATATTTTCTTTAGCAAAATCTTTTGCTTTAATTTTTGATTTTACTTTATTATATTTATCAAATAAATTATTATTAACAATTAAAAGCATTTCTAATTCAGAATGTGTATGACAATCAATAATTTGATTTTTATTTAAAATATGTTTTAATTTACTTGGTATTTTTAAATTATCTGAAAGTTTATCACCAATTCTAATAATTTTAAAATTACTAGAATTATATAACATAATTTGACTAATTAAATAAGGAACAAGTTGTCTTGCATGATAAACTTCTAAACCAATTAAATCATTTTTATCAAATTTTAGTAAATTATTATTTAATAATAATTCCATTATTACTACTTCATTTGGTCCTTCACACATAACCAAATATTTCATTTTAATATTTCCTTTTTAAAGTTCATTAAAGCTTCATAATTGATGGCAGTATTAAAATTATTTTCATAAAACTTTTTACTTTTAATAGCGTCATTTCTAAGTTTATAATTATACATATTTTCTAATATAATTTTATTTTGATATTTACAAATATAAATATTATCGGTTCTACTAGTTAAATTTAATAATTCAGGATAATGAGTTGTAAAAATTAAAGTAGCATTTAATATATTAATTTTTTTATCTTTATATAAATTAATTATATTTTCTACTAATGTTTTATGAAAATGAATTTCTATTTCATCAATAATATAATCAGAACCTGTATAAATAGATACTAAAATATCTAAATATAAAAATAATCCTTTAATTGTTCCGCTAGATAACATTGAAAATAATTCATTTTTGGTTTTAGTTTCTTTAGATTCATCAGCATAAGTTATTATAAATTTATTATTATTTTTCATATTAATTTCTTTTATATGCTCATCTAATAAAGTGATTATTGCATTTAATAATTGAGGATTATTAAAATTATTATAAAAGTCAATTACTCGATCTATTAAATTTACTTTTTCAATTTCTGAATGATAATAACTACCTCTTATAAATATTTCATTTAAAATATTATATATAATAGAAGTATCATCTGGTAATAACTTTTGAATATCCATAATTTTATATTTTGTTAAATCAAATAAATTATTACTGTAACTTTTAAAATACTCTCTTTTATATAATTTTTCATCTTTAAACTTTACATAATCATTTTTAATATCATATTCTAATAAAGTTTTATAATAATATAAATAATTATCATGATAAAAATATAATTCTATGTATATATCTTTATGATTATTTTTAATATTTTCTAAAGTATTTTTAATTTTAAAATTAGATAAAATATCATATGCTATAGCTAAAGCTTCTGTAGTAGTTGTTTTACCACTAGCATTTTTACCCACAATGGCAATTGTTTTAAAAGTATAAAGATTAGGAGCAATTAAATTTAATTCATATTCTTTATCTTCTATACTTTTTTGTCCAATTGGAGTTAAGTTAAAAGTAAAATCATCATTTAATAATTTATAATTTTTAATATTTAATTTTAATAATTTCATACAAAACTATCCCTTTCATTTGAATTATAACGCTTTTTTCGTTAAAAGTCAAATACAATTATAATATATGCCAATATTAAAATATTATTCTAAAAGAAAATAGGTTTATTGCTTTTTTCAAAACTAATTATATTATTTTTACTAACTAAACTATAAACTGTAGCGGCTATTAATTCAAATTTATAAGTAAAAGTATTAGGAATAGGTAATAAAGATATAGGAATATCATCTTTCATATTATGTAAATATTCTCTTCCTTTATTATTAAAACCTAATATTCTTATATATTCAATACTAGCTAATTTATTTATATCTTTAGGAACCCCAATTAAAATATGAATTAACATTCTTCTAATTTTATTATAAGTATATCTTTTAGTTTTAATACTTTCTATAAATTCATCAATATTTTGAACATTTACTTTTTCTTTTAATCGATTTTCAATACCTTCATCAACTGTTAAATATTTACTTAAATCATTATCTGTAATTATTTTATATTTAATAAATAAAAATAAATCATTTAAATTAATATCTTCAATTAATTTAAGAGTTTTTCTAGGAACATAAGAAGAAATATCTTTTTTAAGTTTTATTCTATTACGAATATTACTAGCACTAATAATATTATTATCTTCATCTATTGAATGATAATCACTAGTTCTTTTAATTGTAATTGGTTTTATTCGAAAATTATTTTTTTTAATAGCTTTTATATAAGAAATACCTAATAAATCATTTGGATTAAAAACATTTTCTTTAATATCTAAAGCTTTAGCCATTGCTGTTGGATAATTAACACCTTTATCAAGTAACTCTTTTACTTTTGTATTATAATCTATATTATCTTGCATATCAGCCACTTTAATTAAAGTATCAACATCGTTTAATTCACTACCAAAAACTAAATATTTACATCCCAAATAATTTAATATTTTAATCGCCGCATCGGCAAATATATCAGCACTTTGACTACCAAAAATAAAAGGAAGTTCTACTACCAAATCTACTCCATAAATTAAAGCTAATTTAGTTTTATTTTCTTTTGATAATATACTAATTTCACCTCTTTGTAAAAAATAACCATTTAAAACTAAAACAATAGCTTTTCCTGGAAATAACTTTTTAGTTTCTTCAATGTGATAAATATGACCTTTATGAAGAGGATTATATTCACAAATTATTCCAACTGCTTCCATTTATATCACCAATATAAGTATACCAAAAAAATCTTTTAAGTCTATATCATAATTTTAATTTTTTATATATATTGGCTGTAATTAGAACAACTTTTAATATTAATTGTTGTTCTTTTTAGGTGTTTTAAATGTCGTATTTTGTCGATTTATGGGAATAATCTTAAAAAAGTGTGGTCAAATTAATTTTTTGCTTGACCAATTTGTTTTTTGTGTGTTATCTTTCTTTATGCA
>CANQMC010000061.1 GCA_947624855.1 uncultured Bacilli bacterium
ACCGAACGGTACGTACGGTGGTGTGAGAGGGAAAAGCATTCAAGATTTATCTTGAAAAGTTTTCTCTACTCGATTATGTTTTAAATGTCGTATTTTGTCGATTTATGGGGATAATCTTAAAAAAGTGTGGTCAAATTAATTTTTTGCTTGACCAATTTGTTTTTTGTGTGTTATCTTTCTTTATGCAAGGAATATTTATAGTTCTTGATAAAAAAAAGGAAGGTGAAAAATAATGAATGAAAATATTAAGTTATATCAAGATATAGTATTTAAAAGTGTATTTAGTGTTAAAGTCAATATAAAAATGTAGGTTTTCCTACATAATTATATGGACCAAATATTACATTTTTATATTGACTTTAACAGATGTAGAAGGAATAAGTATAGTAAGAGGAAGAAGTAATAAAAGTAAAGGATTAATAAATAAAATAATCTTAAGAAATGAAGAAACAGGAGAAAGATATAAAAATATAGGTTATATATAGTACGACTTGACCAATTAAATAAGGAAGAGTATATTAAAAGTGAGAAAAGAATAATAAGGTGGTTAAAGATGCTAAATAGTGAAAACCTAGAAGAGATGAAATTAATAGCGAAGGGAGATGAGAACATGGAAGCAGCAATAGAATATGCCAGAGAATTAGTAGAAGAATCAACCAAAAATGGAGTAGAAAGATACTTATTTAACTTAAAAAGGGAATCATATGACAAAGGAGAAGAAAAAGGGATGATTCAAGGAGAAAAAAATAGAAATATTGAAATAGCTAAAAGTATGTTAAGAAAAGAAATACCAATTAATGATATATCAGAAATAACAGGTTTAACAATTAAAGAAATTGATAGATTAAAATAATAATAAATAATTAAAAAAGCACATATTTCTATGTGTTTTTCATATAATTATTCTAAGCCAGTATCATGATTATAATAATTGTCATTATTGTTATCTGGACCAACTGTGGTACCTGTATCGGTATTATCATCAACCATATCATTAATATTTGAATCAATTTGGGCTTGGGCTGATATTTCTAAACCAGAACTCATATTAGCTTTAAAAATACTATATGCCGATTTAACAACAAAATTATAATTTGACATCGAGGCATTAGCAGGATAGGTAAAATAAGTATTAGTTGTAAATCCTAAATCAGTTAAATTACCTGATAAATCTTTTAAGTATATTTGATAGCCAACTGTACCTATATTATTTGTATCATATTTTATTCTATTTTGATAAGCAGATGATTTATATTTGCTGAAAAATTCCCAATAAGAGCTTGTATTATACATTTCAGCAATTGCTTCTTGATCAATGCCTACAGGAGTACTTATAGGATCCCAGGAGAGGGAAATTGATGAACCATCGAAACTAGCATTACCGTTAGTTGGATTTTCTAATGTTTCGAATCTTGGAGATACTTCAGAAGGTTCATATCCTCTTACAAATAAATCAGTTGATTTTAGACTGCTTGGGGTATTAGCACTAGCAAGCATTGTAGGGTAAGTATCTCTTTCAAAAGTTACGGATACTACTCCACTTGGTTTTTTTCCAAATTTAGAATTCTTTTTGTATATTTTAGGAGCGACAGCTTTCATAATAGATTTTCTGGCAACGCTTCCTACACTACTTGTTAAATAGCCATCGGTATTTTTATCATATCCTAACCATAACGAAATAACGTAATCTGGTGAATATGTAATATTCCAGTGGTTAGGAGTAGCATCAGGGCTAATTCCTAAAGCTTTAGCAGAAGCAGCATCAATGGTTGTAGTACCACCTTTGGCAGCAATATCAGTACCACTTATTCGGAAATTACCACCAACATTACTTTGACCACCAGTAACTAACATATCGGTTATCATATAAGCTGTTTCTTCACTCATAACTCTTTTCTTTTCTATTTGACGATTATATGGTTGTTCGGTTTCTAAATAAACTATTTTAGTATAAGCATAAGGTTCAATGAATATTCCACCTCGACCAAAAGTAGCATATGCTCCTGCCATAGTAAGTGGGTCTGTTCCGTCAAAACCACCTATAGCGGCTGATTCGTGAAGAGTATCACCATAGTTAATACCTAAACTATGAACAAAATCAGCAATTTTTTCAAGTCCAACTTCTTTAGCAACTTGTTGGAAAGCTTGAACAGCAGGAACGTTTTTAGATACAACTAAAGCTCTTCGCATAGTCATAGCTCCACTGTAAGTACGATCGGCATTAACAATTGTACCACCGCTTGTATAACTCCATTTGCGGTCATAGAAGATAGTACCAGTCGAACCATGTAAATATTCAATATAAGGTCCGTAGTCAAAGATTGGTTTAGCAGTAGAACCAGGTTGTCTATTGATACCTAAAACAGGATCATAATTATCTTTACCAACTGCGCGGTTTGTTCCTTTAGCTGTATAATTTCTACCTCCAGATAAAGCTTGAATTGCACCATCTTGAGTATTTATAACGGCCATACCAAATTGAATTTTATTATCTCTAAATTTATATAAATCACCATCTTCTAATTGATTTAAAACTTTAGATATTTTAGGATCAAGAGTAGTATAAATAGCCATTGGTACTTTATATGGGTCGTCACCAGTTTCTTTTTGAACTTGTTTTAAAACAAAATCAATAAAAGCTTGGTATTCACCAGTATCTTCTTGTTTATGTTCTGCAAGTAGACTTTGAACAGAAACTGATTCGGCAAATTCTTTTTCTTCTTCAGTTATATATCCATGTTTAACCATTAAGTTTAAAACTGTTGAACGTCTTTCAGTAGCATTTTCAGGATAACTATATGGATTAAAATAAGATGGGTTATTAAACATACCTACTAATAGACTAGCTTCCGCTAATGTTAAATCAGATACTGATTTACCAAATAAATATTGGCTACCTTGTTCAACACCGTTTATAGAACCATAGTAAGTAGATCCTCCACCTAACCATTGACTATTGAAATAAAATTCAATTATTTCTTCTTTAGTATAAGTGGCTTCTAGTTTAAATACAGCCATATATATATCAGTGAATTTTCTAATAATACCTGCGATTCCGTGAGCTTCTGAGCCAGTATAAGTATTTTTGATAACTTGCATGCTTATTGTAGATGCTCCACCAGCATTTTGACCTTTTAATTGACCTAAAGATGCTTTCATGAAACGAGCAGCATCAAATCCATTATGTTGGAAGAAACGAGAATCTTCTGTAGCAACTAAAGCATCAATTAAAACTTGAGGAAGATCACTATAAGTAACAAGTTTAACGTTTTCAGCTCCATAACGGGCTAATTCGGTTTTACCATCATTAGCATATAAAACAGTGGCTTCTTTATTATATAATTCATCAGGTATAAAATCAGGAGAGGCAATAATAATATATAAAGCAAAAGCTAAAATAGATGATGATATAGCTATGCCAATACTAATTAAGATTATTAAAATAATATTTTTTTTATTATGTTTTTTTTCTTTTTTGATTTTTGGTTTTTTCATTTAATCAACTCCTCATATACAATATTTATACCTTCTAAAAAATCAATTCCTTTTAAATAATTAAATTTTAATTCTTGTCCCTTACTTTTAATTATATTATAAGGAATACTTTTTCTTGCGGTATTTTTAATAAAATTTAATAAATCTTCACCTTTAAATAAAAAATATTTTTCATTCATTCCAATTATTAAAAAGGCAATTCCACCATGGACTATAATATTTTTGATATGCTTTATTTGATGATCATGAATATTTTGAAGGGGAAAAGAAGTCTTACTGTGGCATTCTTTAGCATCAAATTCCACATATTTTCCTTTATAAATACCATTATAGTCTAAAGTAGAAGGCTCTTTAAAATAGGCTTTTTTTATTTCCATATTATTATAATCAACTTCGACTATTCCTATAGGGGTAGGTTTTTTATAAATAATAGCTAAATTATTTTCAATATAATATTTACAAGCTTCGTTTATTAAAAATTCTAAATCCATACCACGATTGCCATAGGTTATCGGTTTTTTATAATTTTTTTTGATGTTGCTTGGATACTTCATGTAATCACCTAAGATACATTATACTATAAAACCTATAAAATATCTATAAATATAAAGATAATTTACTAAAGTTTACAATACTTTTTTTGACATGTTTTGTCGAATGGCAAGACAAATTTTAAAATATCTGTTATTATATACTCGGTGATACTATGAAAAATGATTTATTAATAAGTGATGTAATTAAAAAACTTAATTCTTTAATATTAGATTTTGATTCTTATTATACTTTAAAAAATATTAAAAGAAATTGTAAATAATTTGTAAATCCTTTTATTATCTATATATATAATATATTTTTTAATAATTTTTTAAAAGAATCAGCAACTATTGACAAAATACCCTAAAAAATATTATAATATTGACAATAAAGGAAGTGAATTGGATGTATAGTGATAAGATTTATTTGACTCCCCAAGAAATACTTGATAAGGAGTTTAAGATTGATGCTAGAGGATATCGACCTCAAGAAGTTGATAAATATCTAGATATGATCATCCGTGATTATACTGAATTTATTAATATCATCAAGAGAAATGAAAAGGAAATAAAAGATTTAACAGAAGACAATCAAAAACTTAAAGCCGAGATAAGAAATTTACGGGAACAATTAGTTGCGAGTGAAAATACTAGTGATGGTAGTTCAAGTAATGTCGATTTATTGAGGAGAATAAGTAAATTAGAAAAAGTTGTTTTTGGAAAATATGAATAATATTCGGACAAATGCTGCATAAATTATATGTAGAGGAAAGTCCATGCTCCCACATACCTGCGATGGTTGTAGTGTTCGTGCTTAGGGAAAAAATAACCTAAGGTAGAGAAATCTAACGGCCTTGAGGCTTCCTAAAAGTTAGCTTATGGAAGTAGTAAAGATAAAGTGCCATAGTAACGTACAAACTGGAAACGGTGGAAATGGAACGCGGTAAACCCCACGAGGGAGAAATCCAAATTATGGTAGGAGAGCTCTTACAAAAGAAATGAATGGCGTAAGGGACTAGAAATAGTAGATAAATATTTGTCGCCCAATTTTGGGAACAGAACATGGCTTAGGAATATTATTTATTTTTTAAAATAGAAGGAGTGAATCTAACTTGGATAGTATTGGGAGTCTTTTAAAAATGACTCGAGAATCATCAGGGGTTAGTATTAATGAGGCAAGCCTGGATTTAAATATTAATGAAAATTATCTTTTAAATATTGAAGATGGAAAAATAGGATGCTTTAAAGATATTTTTGAACTTAAAGAATATATAAGTAATTATGCTAAATATTTAGGTTTAGATAGTGAAAAATTAATTGATGAGTTTAATGAATATATGTTTGAGTATACTTCAAAAATTCCTATTAAAGAAATTGAAAAAAAAGCTAAACTTGAAGCAAAAGAAGATAATAATAAGATTACAAGTCCTTATACTAGAAAACCTAGAAAATATAATAAAAGTTATTATATAGGTATTTATCTTGTTATTATTATTTTAGTTGTTTTAGCAATTGTTTGGAGTATTAAGCAAATAACAATAGATAATCATCATACAAGTGTAATAAGTTATGTAAATTATAGATAGGAGTATAGTTTATGAATTTACCGAATAAATTAACAATTGGACGAATAATTACGGCAATAATAATATTACTTTTATTAATTATACCTTGGTATAATTTAGGAATTAATTTTCCAACTTTTATGATTCAAGGTAAAATAGTAGTTGATTTAAAATATATTATTGCAGGGGTTTTATTTATTTTAGCTTCTATTACAGATTGTTTAGATGGTTATATTGCTAGAAGTAGGAATTTAGTAACAGATTTTGGTAAAGTAATGGACGCTATAGCGGATAAAGTTTTAGTTAATGGTTTACTGATAGTTTTAGCTTATGATGGTTTTATAAGTGTAGCAATACCTGTTATTATTATAACAAGAGATATATTTGTCGATGCTTTTAAAATGGCTAGTGGTAAAAAAGGTAAAGTTGTGGCAGCTTCTTATATGGGTAAAGCCAAAACTATTTGTATGATGGTAGGAATGGCTCTTATAATGTTTTATAATTTACCATTTGAATTTATTGGTATTAATGTAGCTTATGTTTTAATAATTGTTGGTACTATATTATCTGTAGCAAGTGCTTGTGAATATTATTATCATACTAAAGATACTTTTAGTTCAAATAAATAATTGTAAAATAATATGTAAAGTAAGCTAATTAAATAAATTTAGCTTGTTTTTTTCTTGTTAATTAAATATAATTAAGAGGTGGTGAGATCATGAAGTTAAAAAATAAAGAAGTTGAAAATTTAGTTTTTAGAAGTTATTTAGAAGAAATAATGCATAAAAAAAAGTTTTTAAAAATGAATAGATATGTTCAACATGGTAATACTAGTTGTTTATTACATTCTATAGCAGTTGCTTATTATAGTTATCGTTTTAGTAAATTTTTGAAAATTAAAGTTCATGAAAAAGAATTAATAAGAGGGGCTTTACTTCATGATTATTTCTTGTATGATTGGCATGCAAAGTATAATCCATCTAAAAATGTAGGAAAACATGGTTTTATTCATCCTAAAATAGCTTTATTTAATGCTTATCGAGATTTTAATATTAATACTATTGAAGCTGATATAATAAAAAAGCATATGTTTCCTTTAACTTTTGAAGCTCCAAAATATAAAGAAAGTATTATTGTTTGTTTAGTAGATAAAGTTTGTAGTTTATATGAAGTATTTAATAAAAATGCTTATGCTCATATTACTAAAGAAGTTATTACTACTAAAAAAGAAAGAAGAGTTGTGGCTAGACGTTTAAATCCTTATTATTAGGATTTTTTTTATAATATTTTTTAATTTCTTTTATTATTTCTTCATCGGTTAGTTCTAAAGCTTCAACTATTTTAGCAAAGGTATCTAAGCCAGGAGCATTTAAATCATTTTCTATTCTGAATATTGTTTTACGATCTAAACCTGTTAATTCTTCTACTTTTTCTTGACTTAAATTTTTTTAATCTAATTTTTTCATAATTATATCTATTTTATTTAATCTTGCTAATTCTAAAAAATCTTCAAGTAGAATATTACTGTTTCCACCTTCAATTTTAGCACACCAGTCGCGAGTTTTATTTAAGTCTTTGGCAAATTCTTTTTGAGTTTTTTCAGTACAATCGCGCATAAATCTTATTATATCTTTTGTTTTATAATTATTACATTTTATATTCATTATAATCACCATGCTAATTTTAGCATATATATTTTTAAAATCTTTTGTTTGTATATTGACATTACACAAAGAATGCAATATTATTTTTTTGTAAAGTTATGTGTAATGATAATATACGAGGTGATTATAAAAAATGAAAGAAATATTAAAAAGTAAAAAAGTAATAATATATATAGTGATAATATTAATATTATTAATAGGGACATCATCAGCATATT
>CANQMC010000062.1 GCA_947624855.1 uncultured Bacilli bacterium
CTTCCTATTGCTACTATTACTACTAATCCTATAAATATTTTTTTAAAATTAAAGCCTTTATGTAAAGTTTCAAATTTAATTCCTGTATCTTTCATATAAAACATTTCACCTTTCTATTTATAATATCAACTATCTTAGAAAATTCTAATTTATAGTTAAATTATAAGCTATCTAAATTAGATTGTCAATATAAAATATAGATATTTCGGCAATTTTTCGCATAAGTTTTAAACATGTGAGAAAATAGTTATGGTGAATTGTATGAATTATGGTAAACAAATGAAGTTGATTAGAACATATAATGATATTAAGCAAAAAGAAGTTGCAGAATATTTAAATATATCGGTATATACTTATAGTCATTATGAAACACAAGATACTTCTATCCCTTTAAAACATTTAATTAAATTTTGTAATTATTTTGATGTTTCTATTGATTATGTTCTTGGTTTTAATGAAAATATAAATTATAAAAATTGTAATAAAAAAATGGATTTAAAAATTTGTGGAAAAAGATTATTAAATTTAAGAAAAGAAAATAAATTGAAACAAATAGATATCGCTAAAATATTATTATTAGATCAACCTACTTGGAGTATATATGAAAATGGTAAAAGTTTAATAGGGTTACCTTATTTATATAAATTATGTAAGCTTTATAATATAAGTGCTGATTATTTATTAGGTCGTATTGATAAAAAAATTACTTTTGATAAAAATAAAGATAAATAATTTAAAATAAAAAATAATGTCGATTTGTGTCGACCAATTTTTCTTTACAAAATAGAATTTTTATTTTAAAATAAATATATGCATTAGAAATTATGCTTTCTATTTTATCAACCTTTTCGGCTTCTGGGGGTTTTGGAAACTTGAAATGGTAATATAGTTAAGTTTTAATTTTCTAATGCATTATTATTTTGTTTTAAAAAAACTTGACATACATATAATTTTATAATAAACTATTACCCTGTTTGGAGGAAAAAATATGAATATAAATTTCAACAATATCAATAATAAAGAATTATTAGAAAATTTTAAAAAATTACTTAAAAAAGAAAATTTAAAAAGACCTAGTTTAGTATTTTTAGCTTTTTTAATGTCATTTTCATCTTTAGGAGCAGCTAAATATGAAAAAGAAGAAATACCTGAAAATGATATTTCTAATGAAGAAGTTTTAGAGGATGTAAAAGATGAAACTAATACTACATCAAATCAAAAAGAAGTTATAGAGACTTTTAATAATATATCTAATTTATTATCTCAAAAAATAATTGAATATACAAATTCTAATGAATATAAAATTGCCAAAGCTTGTAAAAATTATAATTTAACTAGAGATCAATTTGAAATTATATGTGGTATAGTTTTACATGAAGCTCAAGCTTATAGTTATGTTGATGCCTATGGCGTTATAAATACTTTAGTTAATCGAATTTATTGTTCAAGATGGGTTAATCAAGTAAATAGATCTCAAGGTGCAGGTAAAGGTAATAACATATTTAATCAAGTTATTCAACGTGGACAATTTTCTGTTTATGCCAATAAAACATATACCAAATATTTATATGCTGATCCATCAGTTCAAATAGGTAAACAAGCTGTTATTGATGTTTTATCTGCTGATGTTTACCCAAGAGTTCATAATTGTACTCAATTTAGATGGAATGCTTATGGCCGTGGTATTCATTTATCAAACAGAGGTAATTGGTATATAAGTCCTATAGCTTCTTATGAATATACTTCAAATAATTTTACTAATGTTACAGTAGCTGATTTAGTAAAAAGAGAACAAGAACTTAAAAATAAACCTAAAACAGTTAGTTATGTAACAAATAATGAATCAACTGAAGTACATGCTAATTCTATAGTTAATGACCAAACAGAAAGTTTAACTGAAGATACTTTAGAACTTACTTTAAAACCTTAAACTATATTTAAAATTTTTTAAAATTCTTTATTTAAAAAGCGACTTAAAACAAGTCGTTTTCTTTTAACTCAATTTTGAGTATCAATCCTATGGCGTCCCCGATTGGAATCGAACCAACGACCTATCGCTTAGGAGGCGAACGCTCTATCCTACTGAGCTACGAGGACAAAAAGCAAAATATTAATTTTGCTAATTATTTTTCAATTTATTTAATTTTTCTTCTTCTAAAGCTAATTTTTCTTTTTCTTGATTTACTAAATCTATAGGAGCTTTAGCTACAAAGTTTTTATTATTAAGTAAATTTTTTCTTTTATTAATTGAGTTTTCTAATATTAAAATTTCTTTTTTAATATTTTCTTCATCTTCTAACGTTTTTTCTTTTTCATAATAAATAGTTAAATCATATTCTTTATAATTAACATTATAACTAGTTATATCAATATTTTCATTAATTATATTTTGAATTTTTAAAAGTTTAATTATAAGTTCATAATCATTATCATTATTAAATTTAATTTTAACATTTTTATCCATATGATTTTCTTGATAAGTTTTACGATATATTTTGATAAATTGAATCATATCTTCAATTTCTTCTTTTTCTTTTTTAAATATATTCTTTTTATTATATATAGGATATTCACTTATCATTATATTTTCTTGAACAGTTGGAATTTTACTATAAATTTCATCTGTTACATAAGGCATAAAAGGATGTAACATTTTAAGAATACCCTTTAATACTTCTTGCAATACTTTTTTAGTCGTATTATCTTCTAAACTAAATTTAGCAAATTCAATATAATTATCACAAAAATCATTATAAATAAAATTATATATTTCTACTCCCGCATTATTTAATTCAAATTTATCCATATATTTAGTTACATTTTTAATAGTTTCATTAAATTTAGTTAAAATCCATTTATCTTCTTTTTTAAGATTTTGTTCTTCATCTTTTATATCTGTAATATTCATTAAAACAAATCTTGAAGCATTCCAAAGTTTATTAATAAAATTCCAAGTTGCTTTTAAAACATCTTCATCAAATTTTAAATCCATTCCATTTGAAACTGCTGTAGTTAAATAATAACGTAAAGCATCTGCTCCATATTTTTCTATCATATCCATTGGATCTATTCCATTGCCTAAACTTTTAGACATTTTTCGACCTAATTTATCTCTAATTAAACCATGAATTAAACAATATTCAAATGGTCTTTTATTCATAAATTCTAAACCTTGAAAAGTCATTCGATTAACCCAAAAAGGAATAATATCATAGCCGGTAACCAAAACATTATTAGGATAATATTCTTTTAAATCTTCAGTTTCATTAGGAAATCCTAAAGTTGAAAATGGCCATAATGCACTAGAAAACCATGTATCTAAAACATCTTCATCTTGAACCCAACCATCTTCTTTTGGAGCTTCCATTCCTACATAAACTTCATTTCCTTTATACCAAGCTGGAATTCGATGCCCCCACCAAAGTTGTCTTGAAATACACCAATCATAAGTTATTTCCATCCAATGATTCATAATTTTTTCAAATCTTTTCGGTACAAAATTTACTTTATTGTCTTTATCTTTTTGATTTTCTAAAACTCTATCTGCTAAAGGACGCATTTTAACAAACCATTGTTTGGAAATAATAGGTTCAATTAAAACTCCACTTCTTTCACTAAAGGGTGCGTTATGCGTTATATTTTCTACTTTTAATAATAAACCTTGAGCTTTTAAATCTCCAATTAATTTTTCACGAGCAATAAATCTATCTAATCCGACATAATCTCCTGCCTCTTCACTCATAGTGCCATCTAAATTGATACATTTTATAGCAGCCAATCCATGTCTTTTCCCTACTTCATAGTCATTAGGATCATGATATGGGGTTATTTTTACACAACCAGTACCTTTAGTCATATCAGCATGTTCATCACTAATAATTGGAATTAATCTATTAACAATTGGCAAAACTACCTTTTTCCCAATAAACTTTTTATAACGATCATCATTAGCATTAACTGCAACAGCAGTATCTCCAAATAAAGTTTCTGGTCTAGTTGTAGCAACATCTAAATATTCTTCTGTACCTTCAATTTTATATTTTAAATGATAAAAAGCTCCCGGAATATCTTTATAAATAACTTCTTCATTTGATAAAGCTGTCATTGCTTTAGGATCCCAATTTATAATTTTTTCACCTTGATATATTAATCCTTTATTATATAAATCGACAAAAACTTTTCGAACTGCTAAAGATAAACCATCATCTAAAGTAAATCTTTCTTTAGAATAAGCTAAAGATAAACCAAGTTTAGCCCATTGATTATGAATATTTTGAGCATATTCATCTTTCCAATTCCAAGCATGCTTAAGCCAAACTTCTCTATCTAACTTCCGAGGATCAATTCCACTATCGACTAATTTTTTATCAACTTTAGCTTGAGTAGCAATTCCAGCATGATCCATACCTGGTACCCAAAGAGTTTTATATCCTTGCATTCTTTTATATCTAATTAAAACATCTTGAATTGAAGTATCCCATGCATGACCAATATGAAGTTTACCAGTAATATTAGGGGGAGGAATAACTATACAAAAAGGTTCTTTAGCCTCTTTATTAGGTTCAAAATATCCCCTATTTTTCCAATTATCATATTTTCCTTCTTCTACTTTTAAATGATCATATTTCTTATCTAACATATATATCTCCTTCTAATACAAAAAAGGTCATACCAAAGGGCGAAAAATCGCGGTACCACCTTTTATTATACTCATTTTGATAACGCAAGTTCCCCTGCGAGCCTAAGCTAACTCCCAAGCAACCTTCAAAAGAACTTTTACTCATTTCCACCAACCATGAGCTCTCTATCTAAAAGCTTTCTTTTTACTCCTCTTGTTCTTCGCTTTTTAATCTATAAATTATTTTAACAAATATCTCTTAATTTTTCAAGAGCTAAGTTAAGTTTCTATTGAACCATCACTATTAATTATATAAGTTGTATTAGTATCTTTAATTCTAACTGTAAAACCACCAGTTGTATTTTGATAAACATCAAAAGCTGTAGCATAATTTTTACTTGTTATACTTATAGGTGTTTCTAAATGGAAATCAGGATCATCATATAATCTTAAATCTAATTTACTATCTGTTGTAATTACTGCATAGAATTTATCATATAAACTAATATAATTATAACCTGTTTCATCACTAGTAGTACCATCAAAATTATAAACATAATATTTATTATTTTTAATTACATTTAAATATTTACCACTGTAACCAATAATCTTACCATCAAACTTAGCTGTAATTTCTTTTCCTAAATCATCTACTAATAAATAATTAACTTTATTTCCACTACCTAAAGAAACTAAATAATAATCTTTAAATTTCTCAATTGAATTATATAAGAAAGCAACAGTTCCTTTAATACTAGTATTAGTTATTCTAATCATACCATATTTACCACTAGTATTCTTAGCCATTATTAATTTATTATCAGTATTTTCAAAAGTTATATTCTCTTCTTTTACATAAGTACCAATATCAACACTTTCATATTTACTTAAAACTTTACTCTTCTTAAGATCATATAATACTATATTACTTTTATCTTTAGAAATAGAATCAAATATAAAGACATAATTATTATTAAATATAGGTATTATTCCAACATTCTTACTATTATCTTCTTCTATTCCATTTTTACTATAAAAACTACCAGTAGCAATTAAACAATTTTCTAAAGCTTTAGTTTTAGTTGTAATATTATTTCTATTAGTACATGTATAAGAACCTATTAAATTATCTTTTTCTTCATCATTATAGAAATATAAAACTCCATCAAAATAATTAATATATTCTAAATTTTTATTAAACTTTCCTTCATTAACATCAATGGTAGCACTTTTTTCATCATCATTTTTTATATAACTAACATTTATAATATTATCTTCAACTTTTAATTCAAAAGATTTTTTAGTTTCAATTAATTTTTTATCTTTATCATATACATTTATAATATTATAATTAGTATTTCCTAAACTAATACCTTCTTCATTATATTTAACTCCTTGATAATCATAAATATATAACTTTCTACTATCTACTACTCCCATATAACTATCTAAAAGAACAATATAATCATAAGAATCTTCTAATATTTGTTTACCACTATAACTAAATATTTCATAATCATCTGTTACAATAAAATTATTATTATAATTTTTAATCTTTGAACTTGTACCTTTACTTTCACTTATACCATTTACATCATATATATAATATTTACCTTTATCTTTAACTACTAAATTACTATCACTATTAATTTGACCAATATAATCATATTTAAAATCAACTTTTTGTTCTATTCCATTAGCACTAAATTCTAAAGCCCCATATAAATCTTTTTCATCTTTTAAAATAACATAATTAGTATCAGCAAAACCTTTAACTAAAGAATATGTTCCTTCTTCTTTTTTATCTTTAATATTATATAATGTAATTAAACCATCAGTTTCTTTATCATTATCATATATAAATACATAATTATCATTATATATTTGCACATGAGTTCCAATAACAGTTTCATCTTCATAAACATTTTTTGGAACATCAAAATCATCTTCTGTATTGTAATCTGGAATATAACATAAATTTTCATTAGCATTTTTACATTCATAAGTACCAATTTCTTCACCATTTTTATCTAAAAAACTAAGTACTCCATCTTTATAAATATAATTATCTTTTTCTAAAATAACTTCTGGTGCTTTTGGTTCCTCTTTTTTAGGTTCTTCTTTCTTATGTAATACTAAAAATAACACTAAACCAATTATTATAAGAACCACTATCACACTTAAAACAATAATTAAAACTTTTTTCTTTTTTGGTAAACCTTTCCATTTTTCTTTTAAAGATTTCTTTTCTTTTTTCTTTTTCTCTTCTTTTTTAGGTTCTTCTTCTACTACTTTAATTTCTTCTGTTAAATTATCTTTGCTTGCCCCTTCCATATCAATATTATCGATTGGACTAGGAACTTCATCTTCTAATAAATCAAATAAATCTCCTGTTTTATCCAAATCATCATACTTCATTTCAGACACTCCTTTACGATAAGAATAGTATATCATATATTTTAAAGACTTTCTATAAAAAATAAAAAAAAAGTTAGATTTACTAACTAGTTTTCTTCTTTTTCTGTTGTAATTACTTCTTTATTTTTATAGTAACCACACTTTGTACATGCACGATGAGGTCTTAAAGTTTCTCCACAGTTAGGACACTTTGTTAATGCTCCAACCTCCCGAGTTTTGCAATTGACTTAGATTCAAATTATATTCAACGTCAGTTAAATGCTGGCTTTTTCTTTGTCAAGTT
>CANQMC010000063.1 GCA_947624855.1 uncultured Bacilli bacterium
GGTCAAGCAAAAAATTAATTTGACCACACTTTTTTAAGATTATCCCCATAAACCGACAATATACGACATTTAAAACACTTAAAAAGAACAACAATTAATTCTAAAAGTTGTTCTATTCTTGCCTCTATATATTAAAAAGTAAAAAATAAAAATATATATTAGAAGAATAATTTGATTATTATTTTATTTAATGTTATAATAACTATAGGAAGTGATTTCATGCGTTATAATGTTATTAAAGATGCTGATAAAATAATAAATAAAAGTCAATATGTAGTTAATAATCCAACTAATTATAAAAATAAATGGCATGATTTATTTGGGAATAAAAAGCCTATTCATTTAGAGCTTGGAATGGGTCGCGGTGATTTTATTATTAATATGGCTAAAACTTATCCGGATATCAATTTTATTGGTTTGGAATTGTATGCTTCTCAAATGGTTATGGCAGTTCAAAGATTAGAAAATCAAAAATTAAATAATTTGAAATTAATAAATATAGATGCTAGAGAAATTGATAAAATATTTGGTAAAGAAATAGATACAATATATTTAACTTTTTCTGAACCTTGGCCTAAAAAACAAGATGAAAAGAAAAGATTTACACA
Source organism: uncultured Bacilli bacterium (assembly GCA_947624855.1). Taxonomy (GTDB): domain Bacteria; phylum Bacillota_I; class Bacilli_A; order RF39; family UBA660; genus Caccenecus. The sequence goes on from CANQMC010000063.1 coordinate 609, forward strand.
TGAAAGTTATTTAAGATTATATGATAAAATATTTAAAAAGAATAAACATATTATCCTTAAAACTGATAATAAAGGATTCTTTGCTTATTCTTTAGAAACTTTATCTAATTATTGGTATTCTTTTAGTAAAGTTAGTTTAGATTTACATAATAATGAAATACCTATACCTAATATAATGACGGATTTTGAAAAACAATATTTTAAAGAAGGTCGTCCTATATATTATTTAGATGCTAAATTTGAAGATTAAAAATATTATTTAATCTTTTTTTGTAATAAAAAAGCATTTACTATGCTTCGTAAACGCTTACTTTCTTTTTATCGCGACCTAATCTTTCAAAACGAACAACGCCTTCTATTTTAGCAAATAAAGTGTGATCTTTGCCCATTCCAACATTTGTTCCAGGATATATTTTAGTTCCTCTTTGACGATATAAAATTGAACCCGCTGATACTGTTTGGCCATCAGCAGCTTTAGCTCCTAGTCTACGTCCACGTGAATCACGACCATTACGAGTAGAACCTTGAGCTTTAACGTGCGCAAATAATTGGATATTTAATTTCATAAAATTCATGGTCTTTCCTCCTCTATTTTGATATTTTTGGGATATTCTAAAGATAATTCCTTTAGCATATCTAACATATTATTTATTATAATTGTAATATTTTTATTATCACTTAAAATATTGATAGTTAATTTATCTTTTTCTTCAGTGTATTTTAATGAATTGGCTTCTAATTTTAAAGCAGCATTAATACTTGTAATAACTATTGAAGAAATACTAGCACAAACAATATCTTGGCCATAATCAGCATATTTTGCATGACCAGTGATAATAATATTATTTTTATTAATTTTAACTTTAAGCATTAATTATTTTTTTAACAACTAATTTAGTGTATGGTTGTCTATGACCTTGAGTTTTACGATATTTTTTCTTTGGTCGATATTTGAAAACTTTGATTTTTTTATTTTTACCATGTTTTTCAACTAAACAAACAACCTTGGCACCAGAAACATATGGGGTACCTATTTTATTACCTACTGCTAAAACATCTGTAAAAGTTATTTCACTTCCAGCTTCGTTAGGTAATTTTTCAACATATATTACATCATTTTCACTAACATAATATTGTTTACCACCAGTTTCAAATACAGCTTTCATATTCATTCCTCCTTTTTTTAAGACGCGCCCTTATGGTAATAAATTTTAAACCATTTCAGTGCGGTTTTTTACGAATATCTCGCAACATGATTAATTTTAACAAATATTTAGTCATTTGTCAAACTTTTTAGCTAATATTTTAGTTTCAGAATATACTTTTTCTCTTTCTTTAAAATAATGGTAAGTTTCCTTTTTTAATTTATTTAAATTAATATGATGATTATACTTTATTTTTTTGTAAGAAAAAGTATTTAAAAATCTTTCTAAAAGAAATTTAAAATGATTATATTTAAAATCTTTTATTGTAGTAATTAATTTATAAATTAAAAAACTAATTATAAGATAATTATTTAATGAATATAAAGAATTAAAAGTAATAAAAAATAATATAGCTATAATACTTATAATTAAACTTAAATAAAAAGATAATTTAAAAGGAAAAATTATTTCAAAAAGACTATTTAAAAATTTATAACCATCTAATGGTATAATAGGAAGTAAATTAAAAATTAAAATAGTTTTATTATATATATTAAATAAATTATAAGTATTTAAAGAGATTAAATTTAAATTAAAAAATAATTTAAAAATTAGAAATAAAATAAATTGAAAAATAATACCAAAAGATGAAATTAATAGATCATGAATAATTGGAGTATTTATTTTTTTATCAATAGTAGTTAAACCTCCCATGGGATATATTTCTACTTTGGTAATCTTATATTTTAAAATTTTAATTATAAAAATATGACCTAATTCATGAAAAATAACAATTAAATAAATTAAAATAATATTTTTTATTAAACCCGTTAAAAAGAAAGTTAAAATTATAAAATAAGTGGCTATATTAATTTTAAATAAGTTTTTGGTATTCGTCATATGTTAAATATTTATCATCCTTAGTAATAGTTAAATAGATAAAATCACTGTTGGAGGTACCTAAAATGGAACTACTTTCAACATAATCATAAACTTTAATATCGGTATCAGTTATATTAGAATACCAAATATCGACTCCATCATTTCCTTGCACGATAACAGTATTACCTAAATCATCTTTTTCGCCGATGAAAACCACAATACCACTGGTAATTACACTTACAGGTTCATTTAGGCCAACGGTTAGTTTTGAACTATTTTTATATGTTTCAATATTAGTATAAGTAACATTGTTAAAGACGGGCGTGGTTGTTTCTTTGGTTTTTATTAAATCAACATTACCAAATAAATTTTGATATACTTTTTTTATTGAAGTAAATTCTAAAGAATCTTCTAAAACATAACTTTTAAATATTTCTTTATTATGAGAATTTATATTAGTAAAAATAATACTTCCTAAAACAATAATGATAGTTATTAAAGTTCGTGATATTAAATTTTTTAAATATTTATATTTGGGTGGTAATTCTTCTTTAGTTTGATAATTATGTCTTTTTAATTTATTTCTTTTAATTATTTCTTCAATATCCATATTATCACCTAGATAATAATATGCTTTTTTTAAGAATTTTATAACATAAAATATAAAATATTAAATTAATTAAATAATTTTTAAATATAAATGTAAGAAGAAAAACAAGAGAATAATTATTTATTAATCCTAAACTTATAATATAAAAAATATAAATTAATGAAAGAGATAAAATATAAGTAAAAAGAGAAACTTTGGTAATTTTAAGCTTTTTATAAAGTAGAAAAAGTATTATTAATATAAATGTATTTAAAAAATATGTATTAAGAATTAAAAGATCTAAAATAAGAGTTATAATTAATAATTTAGGATAATTATTTTTAGCAATTAGAACAAAATTAAGTAAAAAGAAAAAAGTTGGAGAATTGGTAAAATAAGAAATAATTAAATCTATAAATAAGAATATCATGATAAGACTCCTACATATTTTAAATTATAAAAATCAACTGGTGAGGATACTTCTAATATATATTCTAATTCTAAATTATCTAAAATAATGTTTTTAACTTCTCCAATATAAATATTTTCAGGAGTATTAGTTAGACCAGAAGTATATATTTTATCACCAATGTTAATTTTTTGATTAGATTTGATGTTTTTAACATATAATTTAGAATCTTTAGCACTTAAAATACCATAAGAATTATTTATTTTTACAGATAAAGAAGTTTTGTTGTTAGTAAGTAATATAACTTCACTAGAATTTTTTTTAGTTTTATTTATAATACCTATTAAGCCTTGATTATTTACTACTAATGATCCTTTTTGATAATTGATATTTTTAGGTTTGGTAATAGTTATTTTATCAAAAAAATTATAAATATCACGAGTTATTACTTTACTATAAGTAATATTATATTGGGGTAGATCAATATTTAAAGATTCTAAAAGTTCATTGTAAACTTGCTCATAATAAGAATCTTTATTACACACTGTAAATTTAGGATCTGGTATTAAACCAAATAATGTATCTTTAGCTAAAAATAAAAGATAAATAATTATTAAAAGAATATAAAATAAATATTTTCGAATCATGTTAAACACCATTATTAGTATGAAAAATAATTAATTTAGATATTCATTAAATAATTTTAAAAGTGAATTATTTAATTCTTCATAATAACTTTTATTACTAGAATTTATTAATAATTCATAATTTTCACTTTCTTGTAAATAATTATTATTTACTTTTAAATCTTTAACTTCAAAATTTAAATTTTTGTCTTTAAAATAACTTGTCATTAATTCTTTTGTTTCTTCTTTAGTATAAGCTCCAATTATTATTTTATAAATACCATTTTCATTATAAATAAAAGAATTAGGTACTAAATTAAGTTTGGCATTTGCTTCTTCTAAATTATTATAAGATCCTAAATAAAAGTAAGTAACATGAGCATTTAATGCATTAGCAAATATTGTTGTATCTAATTTAGTGCAACAATAATAGGATGAGATAATACCAATAATTAAAGCAACTAAAAATATTTTTAAATTTTGTTTCATAAACTTCACCTATTTAGTTATATCACATTTTAAATGAAGATTATGTCGAATTAAAGTTAAATTATCCAAAAAAGATAAAAGTTACGATAAAGGCTGCTATAATACCCATTAAATCGGCAAATAAACCAACAGGAAGAGCATATCTAGTTTTAATAACTTTGATACTACCAAAATATAAAGCTAAAACATAAATAGTAGTATCTGTGCATCCTTGTAAAGTAGAAGATAAACGACCAATAAAACTATCAGGTCCAAAGTTTAGGAATATATCATTCATTATAGCTAAAGTTGCAGTTCCCGAGATTGGTCTTAAAAGAGCCATAGGAACTATTTCCATTGGAATATTTAAAAGATTAAAAATTGGTTTAAAAATACTTAAAGCTCCCGTTAAAAAATTACTATCTAAAAATATATTGATAGCAAATACCATAGCAATTATAGTGGGTGTGATATGAAAGACCATTATTAAACCTTCTTTGGCTCCCATTAAAAAAGAATCATAAACATTTACTTTCTTTTTAACACCATAAAAAACGATAAATAAAACAAAAAGTGGAATTATAATTTTGGATATTGTATTCATCTATTTTTTCTCCTTATTAAGTAATCTAATGTTAAACCAGAAATGCTTGAGATAAGAGTTGCGATAATACTGGTAATAATTATTTCTGTAGGATTTGCACTGTTATACATTATTCGAAGACCAATAACAGTTGTAGGTATTAAAGTAACTCCTGCAGTATTTAAAACTAAAAAAGTAATCATAGCTTCACTTGCTGTATCTTTTTTTTCATTAACTTTTTGAAGTTCATCCATGGCTTTTAAACCAAATGGGGTGGCCGCTGAACCTAAACCTAACATATTAGCAGCAATATTACTCGCTATATAACCTAAAGCTTTATTATTTTTATCAAGACTAGGAAATAATTTACTTAAAATTGGATTTAAAATTTTAGAAAAACTATTAAGTAAACCAGCATTTTCAGCAATTTTCATAATACCAGTCCATAAAATAATTAAAGGCATAAGTTCAAAAACTAAATTTAAACCACTTGTAGCGTGAGTTAAAATACCATTGTTGATTGTTTCAATATTACCCGTTAGCATAGAATAAATAATGGCAATAAAAATTAAACTAACCCATATTATATTTACCATGATTTAAACCATCCTACTATTTTTTGCCATAATGTTTCTTTTTTGACAACTTTGGCTTTATTATTTTTAGCATATATACTTTCAGTGTGTAATATTTGATCTTTTAACATAACTTTCGCTTCCCCTATTTTTATATCATCATAAACATTATCATATTTATATAATGTAACATCAACTTTTAAATCTTTTTTTTCAGTATTTGTTACTAAAGCATAATAATTATTTTTGATATAAAATGTTACATCTTGATAATAATCATCTTTTAATTTAAAATTATTTTTATTTAATGCTAGTATAGCTTCATATTTATTAAAATAAGTTTCATATAGAGTTTTATGATCATTAAAATCATTACCATCATTTAAAGTTACTATAACTAAATTTTTATTATCTTTAGTTGCAGTTGTTACTAAAGTTCGGCGAGCAGCATTGGTATATCCAGTTTTACCGCCTGTAGTGTATTCATACATATCATATAGTTTATTTTTAGCTTCCCAACTATATGTTTTTAAATTACTTTTGGCTGTATAATGTTTAGTACCAAATATTTCACGAAATGTTTTATTTTGCATGGCGATTTGAGTTAAAAGAGCCATATCATAAGCAGTTGAAGTATTACCTATTCCATTGTCATCTAAACCATGAGCATTAACAAATTTAGTGTTTTTCATGCCAATAGTATCAGCATATTCATTCATTAAATAAACAAAATTATCCATGGAACCTGCTACTGTATTAGCAATAGCAACAGCAGCATCATTGCCACTTCGAAGCATAAGGCCATATAATAAATCTTTTAATTTAATTTCTTCACCAACACTTAAATAAACACTAGAACCATAGGCTTTTAAAATGTCTTCATCAACTTTGACAATTTTATCTAAATCACTATACATAATGGTTATCATTGTAGTCATTATTTTAGTAATCGAGGCAATTAAACGAGGTTCATCTCCATTTAAATTATATAATACTCGCCCACTGTTTAAATCCATTACTACACATTTTTCGGCGCTTATAGCAAAACAATTTAAAGGAATAATAAAAAAACAAAGAATGCTGATAAGTATTTTTTTCATAGGCTCACCTATCTTAAGTTTATGATGGTAAGTAATTAAAAATACTTATTTATCTTTGTTTAGTTTTAATTTAAGTTTTTCTACTACTGATGATAATTCTTGATTATTTGTTAATTCATTAGAAATTAAAGTATCTAAATATGGTGCTAAATTATCTATTAATATACTTTCTAATTTTTTAATATCATAATTAATATGCTCTAATTCAGTATTTAAATTATGATATTTTTTTAAGGCTAT
>CANQMC010000064.1 GCA_947624855.1 uncultured Bacilli bacterium
AGTTTTTTGTACCACTTCAAATTGGCAGGTAAACACTCCATTTTTATAATACTTTTATTGACTTTCCCTTTATTTATAGGTATTATTAGGTGGTAGGATATAGGTTTTGGAGTCTGGTGTTCTACCAACTGAACTAATCCCCTACTTCAAACGCAAAATAATTATAACATATATTTACCAATATTTCTAGTATTTTCATATAATAAATTAGGTGATTATAAATGATTGTAAATTATACAACTAAAGAATTAGATTTACTAGCTCGAATTATGCGAGCTGAAGCCCAAACCGAAGGTGAACTTGGAATGTTAATGGTAGGAAATGTTGTAGTAAATAGAGTTTTAGGTAATTGTTATACTTTTAAAGATATAGATTCTATTAGTGATGCTATATACCAAAAAAATCAATTTAGTGGCATTAATTCTTCATTATTCTATGGTTCTGCTACAACCAATGAAAAAAATTTAGCTAAACGTATTTTAATGGGAGAATATTATTACCCTGCCACTCATGCTTTATGGTTTTATGCTCCTGGCACTAATAATTCTTGTCTAAATAATTGGTATAGCCAATCACTTGCCGGCCGTTATAAAAATCATTGTTTTTATAGACCAGAATCAGGAACATGTCCTGAATTATACTAAAAAAATCTCCAACGAGATTTTTATTTTTGATCAGTTGAACCAAAGCCACCAGTTCTAACTCCACTAGCTTGATCATCATCAATTGTTAAAAACTTTTGAAATATTACTTGGCCTATTACATCACCTTTTTTAACTTCTAAATCATGATCTAAAAAGTTAAAATATTGAAAGTAGAAATGACCATCATTAGATTCATTACCATAATAATCAGCATCAACAATTCCAATACTATTAGCCATTACAAATCCTTTTTTAGGACCAGAACTTCTATTAGCAAGCATATACCACTCATCATCACCACAATAAGCTTTTAAGCCAGTTGGAATAAGAGTAGGCTTAATCCCTGGTTTATAAGCTGGAATAACTATATCTTCGGCTGCTTCAACATCATAAGCTGCTGATCTTGCTGTTTTTCTAACTGGTAAATGTATATCTTTATCTTCCCATCCTTTAGCTATTTCAAAACCTCTTACACGCATATTCTACTATCCTCCTCATTAATATATAGTACTACTTTATTTTTCTTTAAAGATTCTTGAACATCAATAACTCTTTGATTTTCAGAACCTCGCCATTTAAGTAAGAAATCATGAAGTTCATCTTTATATTGACCATCAACTAAAACATCAATATATTTCATAACTTCTTTATCTTTTAAATCTCTATCAAACAAGAATCCTGACCATACCCATAAAGTTTTATTAGGAAATTTTGCCTTAAATAACTTAGCTAATTTAGTAGTTCCCTCAATATTTAAGGGATGAAGTGGTTCACCCCCTAAAATTGATAACCCTACAATATAATCTTTTTCACATAATTCTAATACTTTATTAATAGTATCATCATTAAATTCTTTTCCACCATTAAAATCATGAGTCTCTGGATTAAAACAATTAAAACATTTAAAAGCACAACCTTGCATAAATATTGATACTCTAACCCCCGGACCATTAGAAATATCCATCTTTCTAATTTTATTGTATCTCATATTTAAGCCTCTTCTGCATCTTTATTATCAATATGGATAACTCTTTCTTTAATCTCTTGAGTTCTACCTTTATTCCAGAAATTAGAACCAATATAACCACAAGTCCGTCTTGCAACATTTAATTTATCATGATCTCTATTACCACAGTTAGGACAATACCATTCCATATCATCATCAATTAATATTTCTCCTGTATATCCACATTCATGACAATAATCAAGTTTAGTATTTAATTCTGCATACATAATATTATCATATATAAATTTAATTACTTCAATTACAGCTTCTAAATTACCAGATAAATTAGGAGTTTCAATATAAGAAATAGCTCCTCCTGGACTTAATGCTTGGAATTCACTTTCAAGTTTTAATTTAGTAAAAGCATCTATTTCTTCAAATACTGGTACATGATAAGAATTAGTAATATAATCCCGATCAGTTATTCCTTTGATAACTCCAAATCTTTCTCTTAAACATTTAGCAAATTTATATGTTGTTGATTCAATTGGGGTTCCATAAACACTATAATCAATAGCTTCTGCTTCTTTCCATTTTTTACAAGCTTCATTTAGTTTTCGCATTACACTTAAACCAAATTCTTTACCAACACCATTATCTGTATGTGAATTACCTGTCATATATTTAACACATTCATACAAACCAGCATACCCTAAAGATATAGTTGAATATCCATTATGTAATAAATCATGAATTGATTCACCTTTCTTAAGTCTTGCTAAAGCTCCATATTGCCATAAAATTGGAGCAACATCACTAGTAGCTTTAGAAAGTCTTTTATGTCTTATTTGTAATGCTCTATGACATAATTCTAATCTTTCATCAAATATTTTCCAAAATAAATCCATATCTTTATCACTTGATAATGCTAAATCTACTAAATTTATTGTAACAACACCTTGATTAAATCTACCATAATATTTAGGTTTACCATTTTGATCAACATAAGGAGTTAAGAAAGAACGACATCCCATACATGGATAACATTGCCCATCTCCATTTTTATCTATTTTAAGTTGTTTCATAATCTTTTCAGAAATATAATCAGGTACCATTCTTTTAGCTGTACATTCTGCTGCTAACTCAGTTAAATACCAATATTTGCTATTTTCATGAATGTTATCTTCCTCAAGTACATATAAAAGTTTTGGAAATGCTGGAGTTATATAAACCCCTTTTTCATTTTTCATACCTTGTATTCTTTGTTTTAATACTTCTTCAATAATCATAGCTAATTCTTCTTTATATTCTTCAGTCTCACCAAGATACATACAAACACTTAAGAAAGGTGCTTGGCCATTAGTAGTAGTCATCGAATTAATTTGATATTGAAAAGTTTGAACTCCATCTGTTATTTCTTTAGCTAAATCTTCTTTAGCATATTTTTCACAATCTTCTTTATTAAATTTTCTTTTTTTATACTTATCTAAATAACGGTTATAACTATCTCTAACAAACGGTGCTAAATGAGTAAGAGTTACTGTACATCCTCCATATTGACTAGAATTAACCGCTGTTATTAATTGAGTTGCGATTGTCATTGCTGTTAAAAATCTATGAGGTTTTTCAATCATTACTCCATTTATATTTGTTCCATTTTGAAGCATATCTTCTAAATCGATCAAATCACAATTATGAAGAGCATTTTGAGCAAAATAATCAGCATCATGGAAATGAATTATTCCTTCATCATGAGCTTTTACAATATCTTCAGGAAGTAAAAATCTTCTTGTAATATCTGTACTTGTAATACCTGCAAGATAATCCCGTTGAGTTGTAACAACTTTTGCATCTTTGTTTGAATTTTCTGTATTCCAATAATCACTTTCACCATCAATTAATTCTTTAATTGAAACATCAGTAGTATTACTTTTTCTAACAAGTTCTCTTGTATATCTATAAGTAATATATTTTTTAGCTAATTGATATTTTCCTATAGACATTAATTTCATTTCAATAATATCTTGAATATCTTCAACTAACATTCTTTTTTTACCAAGCTTTTCAATATACTTAATAATATTCTTTATTTGCGTATTACTAGCTTGTTCATCTTCTTCTACTTCCGCATTTGCTTTCATTATAGCTTGTTCAATTTTTTCTGGTGAATAATCAACCATATGTCCATCTCTTTTAATTATTTTCATAATGTACTCCTTCTTTACTATGACAAAAGTATAACACAAAATTTAAAAAAGATATTGTTGCAATTGCAACTTTTTTGAAAAAATGTTAAAATAATTACAAGAGGTGTAAACATGAGTAATTTATTTGATAATATTAGTGAGAAAAATAAACTAAAAATTCTTAGATTTTTAGAGGCTTCTACCTTATATTTTCCCAAAAACGTCAGCATAATGTCAAGTGTAAAGTGGGATAACGCTATAGGTTTTATTGAAAAAGGATATGTTCAAATAATCAGATTAGATTACAATGGAAATAAAACCATAATTGAAGAATTAGAAGAAAATTCTCTTTTTGGTTCAACTTTATCTTCACTAAATAATTATGAATATGATATTATAACAAAAGAAGAAACTAAATTAATTATTATTGAATATGATAATATTTTAAAAGAAACAAACAATCATTATTCTTTTTATAATACCTTTATTAGAAATTTATTAGAAATTTTAAATGCTAAAATCACTGAAAGAAATGAACGAATTCAAATATTAACCAAAAAATCTATTCGTGATAAATTACTTGAATATTTTGGAATTATCTCTAAACGAAATGGTTCAAAACATATTTATTTAACACTTAGTTACAGTGAACTTGCCGATTATTTAGCTGTTAATAGATCGGCTATGATGCGAGAATTAAAAAACCTTCGTGATGAAGGCTTTATTAAAACTACTAGCAAAAGAATTACTCTATTGTATTAATTAAATTATTTAGGTATATTTAAAATACGACCAATACTAAGAACATTATTAGATAAATTATTTAAATTCATTAAAGCATTAACTGTTGTATTAAACATTCTAGCTATACTATAAAGAGTATCACCGGCTTTTACTACATAAGTATTAAATTCATTATTTGAATTATTAGGAATTATTAATGTTTCTCCGATTGAAAGTAAATTAGAATTTTTATTATTAGCAGATTTTAAAGCATCCACTGATACTCCAAATTTTTTAGCTATACTATACAAAGAATCTCCTGCTTTTACCACATATATATTACTTCCCATATCTTCCGAACTTACAACTTTTAAACGTTGACCAATACTCAAATTATTACTTGTTAAATTATTTAAAGCTTTAAGTTCATTAACACTTATGCCATACATACCTGCAATTTTATATAAACTATCCCCTGCTTTAACAATATAAATTTCATAATTGTTATCATCTTGCATATTTAGATCTGGAATTACTAAAGTCATTCCAATAGTTAAATTATTATTTGTAAGATTATTAGCTTCTTTTAACTCATTAACAGTTATTCCATAGTTTCTTGCTATACTATATAATGTATCACCCTTTTTAACTACATAATAATTACTTGCTAAATCTTTTGGTGGAGTATAAGGAACACCTATATAATTTGCAAGCCCTCTTACTACTGCCTCTGTTAAATCCTTCCAGTTATTTTTTATTTGACTAACATCATCTCCACTTGAATCAGCAAATCCATATTCAACAATAATTGATTCATTATTAGGAGTGTTACGAAGCATGTAATAATAATCTTTACTAGGATCACTTGGTAATCTTCTTTGATAATACTTTCGAACATTTTGACCTGATTTTATTAATTCATTTGCAATTGATTTTGAAAGTGCATCACTATTTCGTAAAGCATAAATTACTTCCGCACCATCCCCACCTGGTGATGGACATTGTGTAGTTTATTGCTTTTTGTTTTCATACTCTATTATTGTATTAATAAGTTGGTTTATTCCACTATTATAATCAATACTAAAATCAATATATTTTTTTGTTTGCAATATCTTAGGAATCTCGCAATCTTGAAGTTTTATTGGTATTATTCTTATTTTATTAGAATTAATTTCATCCCACAATATTGTTTCCCATTCTTTCATTACCCAATTTGAACTTACAGAATTTTTAGATAAAAATAATAATATAAATTCACAATTTTCTAATCCTTGATTTATTTTTGAAACTATTGATTCTCCAGGTAATATATCAAAAGCATCTAGCCATGTAGTTATACCTTTTTCATTTAAATCAAGCGCTACTGATATTACTAAATCTTTATCTCTTGATGAATGTGAAAGAAACAATTTTTTATTTTTAAGTTTGGAAGAATCAATATAATTCTCAAATCTATTGTATATTTCTCCATCTATAAGTTCTTTTTCTTCAATTAATTCTAGTCTTTTATGCTCACTTATTTTCTTCCATAGTTGAGATATTATCTCATTTTTTCTTTTTTTTAAATCTTCTATTGTAAAATCATTTGTAATATTTTTTTGTTCAATATAATAATATTTGGAATTATCAAACATTTCGCCAAAATAAATTACTGATTTCATTACTCCATCAAAATCTAAATCATCATCGTCATAATAGCCAAATCTACCTTTAAATTTTCCTTTTATAATTTTTACTATTCCATAATTTCCTAAATATGGATATGTTTTTTGCATTTTTCACCTCATATATTATCTTTGTTGCTTAAAAAAAGATTATTTTATAAATTTTTAATTTATTGGTAACTACTAGATTATAATTAACTTTACTTCATTTCAATTTCTTTTTCATCTATATATTCACAGTTCAACGTATTATTTGTAGTAACTATGATTTCTCCAATTTCGTGTTCTAAATCTTTTCTTGCATTACCTATAATCTTTTCACCACGCTCTGCCACTTTTATATTTTTTATTTAATCTTTTCGGATTTTCCTGTTTCTATATTAATTAAAACTCTTCACTTAATAGAAAATTAATTAAATTTAGATGAATAATCCCATCACGAGATAAATCTATTTTATCAAGAGAAATAACATATTTTGGATAATTATCTTCAATAGACTTATATGCTCCAAACTCTCTTTCAATGGTATTATCATTACCTGCCATTTCATAAGTTACTTGAATATATTTAATATTTCCATCTTTCTTTGCTATAAAATCCACTTCACCATTTTTAGTCTTACCTATATATACTTCATAGTTTCTATTTATCAATTCATTATAAACAATATTTTCTAAAACAACATAACTTTTAAATTCGGGATTATTATTTTTAATTTGAGCAATTCCTAAATCAGTTGCATAATACTTGTTCAATGTTTTTAATACACTTTTACCAGCGATATCATATCTATATACCTTTTTAAGTATTAATGCCTTACACAAAGCATCTATATAATTATAAAGTGTTTCATTAGATATTTTCTTATTTTCTTTATCTAAATATTTTATTATATTATCAGCAGAAAATTCACGTCCAGCGGTTTCAATCAAATATTGTAAAATCATATCAAAAAGAATAGTATCTTTTAAATTTAATCTTTTTACAACATCTCTTAAAATAATAGA
>CANQMC010000065.1 GCA_947624855.1 uncultured Bacilli bacterium
AGAATAGCTTATGGATATAAAAATTTTAATAATTTCAAAGCTAAAATATTAATAATTACTAATATTTTTAGAAAACACAAAAAAGAAGTGATAAAAATTAATTCATCACCCCTTAATGTTTAAGAACCTTTTTAATTGCTCTCTTGACATAAAATATAACTTTTGTTATTATAATAATTTAAGAAAGGAAATAAGCATGAAAACAATTGTTACAACAGATAGTGGTATGGATCCAACAGATATTACTTATATGGTATCAGGTCAAGTAAATAGAAATGATGGTCAAACTTTTAAAGATGTTCGAGAAATAACTTCTAAAGAAGTTTTAGAACAAATGAAAGAAGGTTATTCTTTTAAAACAAGTGCTCCATCTTTAGCTGATTATGAAGAATTATTTAAAAAAACAAGTGAAGAACATAACGTCATTCATTTATCAATGGGTGAGGGGTTAAGTAGAGCTAGTTTAAATTCAGCTTCTTTAACAGCAAATGATATAAATCCTCAAAAAATACAAGTAATTGATGCCAAAAATGGCGCTACAGGAGGAACTTTTTTATATCTTTATGTTAAACATTTAATTAAAGAAAAATTACCATTTAATGAAATTGTTTTAAAAGTAAAAAAGATTAGAGACTATTTAAAAACAGCTTTTTTTGTACCAGATCCATCAGGTTTTAAAAGAAGTGGAAGAGATTCCTCAGAATTATGTATTAAAGAAAAGGCTTTAATTATTGGAAGTAAAGCTTTATCTCTAGCTGGAATGAAATTTAGGGTAGATTTTAATCAAGATGGTAATTTATATGCTAGACAAACAATGATGGGTAAAGCTAATTTAAAAGCTATTCAAATGATTAAAGATATTGTAAATGAAGATACTATTCATCTTTATGATAATAGATTAGCAGTCATTGGAACAATTTTAGAAAATAAAGTTAATATGAAAGATATTGAAAATTATTTAAAACAATTTTTTAAAACAGTAGTTAGACAAGATATCAATGCAGTAGTCGCTGCTTATGGTTCAGCTGATTTAGTGGGTTTAAGTTTGTGTCGTAAATTAGATTAATCTCTTAAGAGATTTTTTTTATGCCATTAAATATTTAAAAATAAAAAATTAAAAATTATGTTTTATAATAAAGTTATTTTAAGTAAAAAATAAAGTTATTTTAAGTAAAAAATAAAGTTATTTTAAGTAAAAAATACTTGACAAATAACATATATTAGAATATAATTAATTAGAAATTTTAAAAAGGAAAGAGAAATTTATTTTCCACCTGATGAATTATGTTCATGGGTAAAAGGCCTGTTTAGTGTCTTTTTAGGTGGAATTTAGATTCTACCTTTTTAAGTGTGTGGAGGTGCGTTAAGATCGCAAGTATGAACAAAGAATTACCTATTAATGAACAAATTACCGTTAGTGAAATGATGGTTATCGGGCCTAATGGAGAGCAAATGGGTCAAAAAAATTTAGAAGATGCTTTAACCCTTGCTCGTTATGCGGGACTTGATTTAGTATTAATGAATGCTAATGAAAACATGGCTGTTGCTAAAATTATGGATTATAATAAATATCGTTATGAAAGACAAAAGAAACTTAAAGAAGCTCAAAAAAAACAAAGAGAAACAAATAAAGAATTAAAAGAGTATCGTTTATCAGTAACGATTGATATTCATGATTTTGAAACAAGAGTTAGAAATGCCAAAGAATATTTAATAAAAGGACATAGAGTAAAAGCATTTATTAGATTTAAAGGTCGTCAAATGGCTAGACCAGAATTAGGTAAAGATGTTTTATTAAGATTTGCGGATAATTTAAGCGAGGTATCAGGAATTGAAGCCGAACCAAAATTAGAAGGTCGTCAAATGTTCATGATATTAGCACCTAAAAAATAAGGAGGAAATAGAAAATGGCAAAATGTAAACAAAAAACTCATAAAGCTAGTAGTAAAGTTTTAAAAAAGAAAAAAAATGGAACATTAACTTATAAAAAAAGTAATGGAAACCATAAAACAAACAAAGATAGTGCTAAACAAGTACGTCAAAGAAGAAATAAAGGTACGCTTGGAAAGGGCGAAGCAAGCAGATTAAAATCTGTTATCTAGGAGGTTAATATGACAAGAGTTAAAGGTGGAACTGTTTCTAAAAATAGAAGAAGAAAAGTTTTAAAAGAAGCAAAAGGATACTTTGGAAGTAAACATAGATTATATAAAACAGCTCAAGAACAAGTATTCCACAGTGGAGCTTATGCTTATCGAGATAGAAAACAAAATAAAAGAAACTTTAGAAAATTATGGATTACAAGAATTAATGCCGCTTGTCGGGAAAATGAAATTAGTTATTCTAAATTTATGAATGGTCTTACTAAAGCGGGTATTGAAATAAATCGTAAAATGTTATCAGAAATGGCTATTAATGATATGGATTCTTTTAAAGAATTAGTTAAAATTAGCAAAGATGCTTTAAATGGTAAAACTGTTAAAAAAGTAGAAGTTAAAGAAACTAAAAAAGAAGAAAAACCAGTTAAAAAAGAAAATACTAAAGATTATAGTAACATGAATTTAACTGAACTTAAAGCAGTAGCTAAAGAACAAGGTATTAAAGGCTATTCAACAATGAAAAAAGATGAATTACTTGCTAATTTAAAATAAATAATAAGAGGATTATTAGAAAGATTATAAATTCTTCTTTTTTTTTGGTTGTTTTAATGGTATAATCATTATTAGGTGAAGAGAATGAAAATTTTTTTAGTTGCAGGTAAATCTGGCAGTGGCAAAGGTGAAGTTGCTAAGATTATTAAAGATTATTATGAAAGTATGGGGCAAAAAGCTTTAATTACCGAATTTAGTAAATATTTAAAATTATATGCTAAAGAAATAATGAATTGGGATGGAAATGAACCAAAACCTCGGAAGTTTTTACAAGATTTAGGGATTACTATTAGAGAAAATATGGAAATGCCGTTATTTCTTATTAATCGAATGATAGATGATTTAAAAGTATATGCTTTATATGTTGATGTAGTTATTATTAGTGATGTTAGATTACCAAAAGAAATTGAGGAAATTAAAAAATATTATAAAGATTGTTATGCAATGTATATTATAAATCAATTTGCAGTAAGTACTTTAAGTGTACAAGAACAAATGCATGAAACAGAAATTGCTTTAGAAGATTATAGTAATTTTGATATTACTATTACTAATGATAATTTAAATACTTTAGATAATCATGTTATTAATTTTATTGAAAGTAGGGAAGAAGAATGAATTTAAAAGATGAATATATTAAATATTTTGTAGAACATGGACATGTACAAATACCTAGTGCACCTTTAATTCCAGAAAATGATCCATCAGTTTTATTTAATACAGCGGGTATGCAACCTTTAATACCTTATTTAATGGGTAAACCTCATCCTGAAGGTAAAAGATTAGTTGATTATCAAAAATGTGTTAGATTAACTGATTTAGATAGCATTGGCGATAAAACTCATCATACTTTTTTTGAAATGCTTGGTAATTGGAGTTTAGGAGATTATTTTAAAAAAGAAAGTATTGAATATAGTTTTGATTTTTTAACTAATGTTTTAAAAATACCTAAAGAGAAGTTAGCTATTACAGTTTTTAAAGGTGATAAAGATATTCCAAGAGATGAAGTTTCTGCAAATGTTTGGAAAAGCTTAGGAATAAGTGAAGAGCGAATTGCATATTTGGGAGTAGAAGATAACTTTTGGATTGCGGGCGATTCTGGTCCTTGTGGTGGCGATACTGAAATATTTTATTTTAGAAGTAATGATGAAGTTCCAGCAGTTTTTGATCCTAATGATGAAAGATGGGTAGAAATTTGGAATAATGTCTTTATGGAATTTAATAAAGCTAAAGATGGCACTATAAGTGAACTTCCAAGTAAAAATGTAGATACTGGTATGGGATATGAAAGAGTAGTGGCAGTTTTAGAAGGAGTAGATGATAACTATAAAACTTCAATTTGGAAAGAAATTATTGAAGTCATTGAAAGAGTTAGTAATAAACCTTATTTAGGTAATGAAGTAAGTATGCGTATTATTGCCGATCATATTAGAACTAGTGTTTTTATAAGTGCCGATTATGCAGGGATTAAACCTAGTAATACCGATCAAGGTTATATTTTAAGAAGACTTATTAGAAGAGCTATTAGACATGCTAAAAAATTAGGAATTGATATGAATTCTGATTATATTTGTGAAATAGCTTTAGAAGTTATTAAAAAATATGAAAATTATTATAAAGAAATTAAAGATAATAAAGAAGTAGTTTTAGAAGTACTTAAAAATGAAAGTATTAAATTTAATAAAACTTTAGAAAAAGGTTTAAAAGAATTTTCTAAAATAATAAGTCATTTAGATAGTGATACTATAAATAAAGAGATGGCTTTTAAATTATATGATACTTATGGTTTTCCCATTGAACTTACAGAGGAAATGGCTTTAGAAAATAATTTAAAAGTAGATACTGATGGTTTTTATGAAAAATTTAGAGAACATCAAGAATTATCAAGAACTGCTTCAGCGGGAAAATTTAAAGGTGGTTTAGCCGGAACTGGAGAAATTGAAACTAAATATCATACAGCTACACATTTACTTAATGCCGCTTTAAAAAAAGTAATTGGAAATGATGTTCATCAAAAAGGTAGTAATATTACAAGTGAAAGAATGCGTTTTGACTTTTCATGTGATCATAAATTAAGTGATGAAGAAAAACAAGAAGTTGAAGCTTTAGTTAATAAATGGATAAAAGAAGGTTTAGAAGTAACAATGGAAGTTATGTCTAAAGAAGAAGCTTTAAAAAGTGGAGCAGAAGCTATGTTTATTGAAAAATATGCGGATATAGTTAATGTTTATTCAATTGGTGATGTTTCAAAAGAAATATGTGGAGGACCTCATGTTAAAAATACAAAAGAACTTGGAACTTTTAAAATTAAAAAAGAAGAAGCATCTAGTGCAGGAGTGCGAAGAATTAAAGCAATATTAGAATAAAAAATTAAGTTTAAATATTTAATTTTTTTCTTTCTTTTTATTAAAAAATATGTTATGATATTTAAGAATAGAAGAGGTGGATTTATGACAATACTTAGCATTGGACAAGTTAGCTATGATATTACATGTCCGATTGATAATTATCCAGTTGAAGGGACTAAATATTTTTTAAATGAAAAAATAGAAGCAGGCGGAGGAACTGCCACTAATGTTGCTTGTTTACTTGGTAAATGGGGTGAAACATCTTATTTAGCCGGAGTAATTGGATCTGATGATTATGCTAATAAAATAAAAAAAGATTTAGAACAAGCTTTAGTTAAAACAGATTTTATGGAAACATCTTATGAAGTTGGTACTCCTTTATCAGTTATATTAGTTAATAAAAGTAAAGGAACAAGAACTAGGTTTGATGTTGTAGGTCAAACACAACCAACTTTAAAAAAATATGATTATAATATTAGTCCTGATGTTATATTTTCAGATGGTAAAGAGTATAGTGCCACGATTAATGCTTTAAATAAATATCCTAATGCTATTAGTATTGTAGATGCAGGAAGAGTTAATCGAGATTTATTAGAATTATGTAAATATGTAAAATATATCGTATGTTCTAAAGGTTTTGCAGAAACTGTAAGTGGTTTAAAAATAGATTTTAATAATTCAGTTAGTTTAGTAAATGTTTATAAAAAATTAAAAGATAAATATCCAAATAATAATATTATTGTAACTTTAGAAGAAATGGGGGCATTATATACCGTTAATAATGAAATTAAAGTAATGCCTGGAATTAAAACAAGTGTTGTAGATCCTAGTTGTTCAGGTGATATTTTTCATGGAGCATTTGCTTATTGTTTAGCTAATAATTTTGATATGGAAAAAACAATATCTTATGCTAATATTGCCGCAGGTTTATCAATAGGTAAAATGGGTGGTAGTACTTCAATACCAACGATTAAAGAAGTAATAAATTATTATAATCAAACGCATAATATTGTAACTCCAGTAGAAGAAGCTCCAAAAGTAGAAGAAAAACCGGCTAATGCTTTACCTGATATTCCAGATGCTTCTAAAATTGCCATTCCAACTACTAATCCTAATAATGTAGATTTAGGGGCATCTTTCTTTGGAGGGGCTCCAGCTGGTAATCAAGAGGTAGCAACTCCACAAGTAGGTCCTACTCCCGCTCCAGTTCAACCTCAACCAGAAACTCCAGTAGCACCAGTAAATCCTCCAGTTACTAATGTTTCCAATGTAAGTCCCCAAATGAGTGCTACTCCAACTTCAGTGCCACCAGCTCCACCTGTTGCTCCAGGGGCTCCAGTAAATCAACCAATTCCACCAACACCTCAAATACCTGTAGTTCCTGGAAGTAATGATAACAATGTTCACCCATAAATCACCCACGATTGATTTACATGGGGAAACAAGAGATACAGTAGTATTTCCTTTAAATAATTTTATTAATGATAATGTTAAACTTAAAAATGAATATATTGGGGTTATTCATGGTCATAGTTCAGTAATTTTAAAAAATAAAGTTTATGAAATATTAAAACATCATAAAGATGTTGATAGTTATAAAATTGATATTTATAATCCTGGTATGACTATAGTTAAATTAAAAATTAAGTAAAAAGTGATAACTTGACAAATTAAAAAATATATTGTATATTATAATTGAATTTAGAAATAAATTCAAAAGATATTTCGCTTACGGATAGCGAATAATAAATGATTCCAGTCGTCAATGTTTCTCGCTTTTAGGTGGCTTGCGAGTAATAAATTATCCTATGTGTCGATGTTTTTCGCTTACGGATGGTGCGAATAATAAATGATTCCGGTCGATGTAAAAAAGTTATACTTTAGGTATAGCTTTTTTATAATGTTTTTAATTTTATGTCAATATCGTTGAATCAATCTAAAGTGCACAATTAAGTGCAATTGATTCGAAAAATTGTATATTCAAAAGAAAATGCACAT
>CANQMC010000066.1 GCA_947624855.1 uncultured Bacilli bacterium
TTGCTGTAAAATAGGCATATGATATTCCTGTACTTATCAATAATACTACTACTAAGTAGATTATTACTTTTTTACTTCTTAATATTTCCATTGTTACTCTCCTTATATTCTGATGTACCTTTTTAGGGTACTATTAATTATAATATTATCATAGCGAAGGTACCCTGTCAAGGTATTTTTTAAATATCCTAACTAATTTTATAGTAATTTATATATAGGAGGAAATATACAATGAAATTAATCGCTAATGATTACGAAGCAAAATATGTTTTTAAAATTTTAAGAGAATGGACAGATCTTACGCAAGAGCAATTAGCTCAAGAATTAAACATGAGTATTCATGGTTTAAAAAAATATGAAAATGGTCAAAATAGATTCTTTTTTGAAACAATTATTGAAATTTGTAAGAATCATGGTATTACAATAACTTTTGAAAAGAAAATGTAATACTTTTTTTCTTGTTATTCATATAATAATATAGGTGATTATCTATGTTTGGATCAGTTCCGGGTGGTCTTACTTTTACTAAAGTATTATCAGGTATATCTAAAACTTTAGGAATAGCAAATCAAGTTATTCCCCTTTATAGAGAAGCAAAACCAATGATTAATAATGCTAAAACTATCTTATCAGTTTTAAAAAGTATGAATGGAAAAGATAATAAAAGTAATAATTCTAATATAATTAAAGAAAATAAAAAAACTACTAATACTGTAAATAATATTAATAGTAATTTTAATAATAATATTAATAGCCCTAAATTCTTTTTATAATTTAAATCTTTTTTAAATATTTAATATTTTTTTGATGTTTTAGTTTTTGAATTAAATGATTTTTAGGTATTTTATTTAAGATTAATAATTCTTTATTTAATAAATAATTATAATATTCCTTATTATTACTTTTACCAAATTTTAAAGTGTTTTTAGTTTCTTTAGTTTTATTTTTAGTAAATAACATTATAGGATAATATTTATTATTTTCTTTTATAATTAATTCTTTTTGAATGTAAAAACCTTTTTTAAACATTTTTTTTCGTAAATCATAATAGTTATTATTAGAACTTATAATAAATTTTTGAATATTTTTGGGAGTATTATTTATAATGTCTAATATAGTGTTTGTTCCTACTCCAGCGATTATAACTGTATTAATTGTAGGTTCATTGATATTTTTAAAGCCATCCGATAAAAATGTTTTAATATTAACTTTATTTTTTTGGATATTTGCTAGGGCATTATTTAAAGCATTTTTACTTATATCTGAAGCATATACATTTTGACACAAGTTATTTTTTTTTAAATAAATAGCTAAATAAGCATGATCACAACAAGTATCTAAAACTATATCTTCTTTATTAATTAAGTTTGCGATTGTTTTTAGTTTTAAATTCATTAGTCTGATAAGAAATCCTTTAATTTTTTGGCTCTAGATGGGTGACGTAATTTGCGAAGAGCTTTAGCTTCTATTTGACGAATTCTTTCACGTGTTACGTTAAATTTTTTACCTACTTCTTCTAGAGTATGACAAG
This sequence comes from uncultured Bacilli bacterium, assembly GCA_947624855.1. Lineage (GTDB taxonomy): Bacteria > Bacillota_I > Bacilli_A > RF39 > UBA660 > Caccenecus. The sequence goes on from CANQMC010000066.1 coordinate 1,532, forward strand.
TACCATCAACTAAACCAAAACGTAATTCTAAAACTTCTTGTTCTCTTACTTGAAGTGTCATTAAAACACTTTTAATTTCTTCTTTTAAGATTTCGTTTGTAGCGTATTCTTCAGGAGACATGCTTGATTCATCTTTAATAAAATCTCCTAAATGAGAATCATCTTCTTCCCCAATTGGAGTTTCTAAAGAAACAGGTTCTTGACTAATTTTTATTACTTCCCGAATTTTATCTAAACTTAAATTCATTTTTTTGGCTAATTCTTCTTCTGATGGTTCACGATTAAGTTCAAGAGTTAATTGTCTTTGAATTCGAGACATTTTATTTATGGTTTCTACCATGTGAACAGGTACTCTGATGGTTCTTGCTTGATCAGCTAAGGCTCTAGTTATAGCTTGTCTTATCCACCAAGTAGCATAAGTAGAAAATTTATAACCTTTATCACTATCGAATTTGTCAACTGCTTTCATTAAACCGATGTTTCCTTCTTGAATTAAATCTAGGAATAATAAGCCTCTTCCAACATATCTTTTAGCAATACTTACAACTAATCTTAAATTAGATTCAGCTAGTTTATTTTTAGCTTCTTCATCACCACTAGCTACTTGTTCACTTAAAACTAATTCTTCTTCGGGAGATAATAGAGAAATTTTTCCTATTTCTTTTAAATACATTCTTACAGGATCATTGATATTAATATCTTTTGTTAATTCGGCATCACTTAATATTAAAGGTTCTTCTTCTAATATTTTGCCATTTGGTCCTTCCTCTTCTTCTTCAGTTGATATTACTTGAATATCATTTTCCATTAAAGTATTATAAATTTCATCTAAACTATCATTATCTATTTCTAAGCCTTTTAAAGCATCTGCTAGTTGTTCAAAAGTAATATAACTTTGATCTTTACCTAATTTTATTAAATCTTGTATACGTTCTTCTAATGATTTAATTTCATTAATTGCTTTTACTTGATTAATTTCAACTTTTTCTTCATTATTGATTTCAGTTTCTTTTTTATTTTCCATTTTCAACACATCCTTTTTTTAATTCAATCAATTTATTAGCTAATTCTAATTTTTTACTAGCATCTAATTCATTTTTAATGGCCTCTTTTAATTCTTTTATTTCATCTTTATACATTTCTATTTGAGCTACTTTAAGATATTCTTTAAAAGCTTCAATTGTAAAATTTTCAGTATTATTATTTTTAATGATATTCATAACTTCATCATATAAATAATCTTTAGTACTGATATAACTAATGAAAGAAGCTACATCTATTTGACCATATTCTTCATAATAATATATTATTTCGTTAGCAATACTACGATATGTTTGATTATTAAAATATCCTAAATCTTCTTTAAATATTTTAATAAAACTACTTTCATTAATCATAAAATAAATAATGCCTTCAGATGCTTTATTATACTTGGAAAGTTTAGGTTTTTCAAGTATTTTTTTAGGAGGACTATCTTTTTTAGTTTTAGTTTCGACTTTTTTTAATTCCTGCTCTAATAAATCAAGGGGAATATCATATTCTTCACTTATTTTTTTTAAAGTAATTTCTTTAGTTAAATCATCATTTATGTTTTTTAAATTAGAAACAATATCTTTAATATATTTAACAAGATCTTCTGTTTTAGTTAAATCTTTATTATTTTTTAAATAAGTTAATTTAAAATCTAAAAAACTTAGAGGATGATTTATATTTTCAATAATTTTAGATATACCATTTTTTAATATATATTCATCGGGATCTTTTTCGCCAGTTAATCTTACAACTAAAGGACTTAAACCAGCTTCTTCTAAAATATTACCATTAGTAAAAGTAGCATTGGCTCCAGCTTCATCATTATCTAGCATTAATATTATTTTGCTTCTTAAATTTTTTATTATACTTACTTGATCTTTTGTAAGGCTTGTCCCCATAAGAGCTAAAACATTTTTAACATTATTTCCATATAATCGCATAGCATCAACATTGCCTTCAACAATTATAACTTCTTTTTGTTTTTTGATATAAGGTAAGGCTCGATGATAATTAAAAATAATTTGACCTTTTTTAAAAATAACTGATTCTTTAGAATTAATATATTTTGCTTGATTAATATCTTCATATATACGACCAGTAAAACCTATAACTTCTCCTTCTAAATTATGAATTGGAAAAATAATACGATTTTGAAAAACATCCGTTATAAATTCATTATTTTGGTTTATTAATCCTAATTCTAATAAAGTTGGAATACTATATTTTTTATTAGTTAAAAGTTTATTTAAAGAATTATTATAATCAAGAGCTAAACCTAAATTAAAATCATTTATTAATTTATCATCTATAGATCTTTTTTGTAAATATTCTTTGGCTTTAGATCCTAAAGCACTATTTAAATTATTTTGATAAAATTTTAAAGCTAAATTCATTATTTCATATTCTGTTTCATGTTTTTTTACTTTAGATACTTTTTTAGTACCATGAAAATTTAAACCACATTTTTCGGCAACAATAGAAACAGCTTCGATAAAGCTAACATTTTCATAATCTTTAACAAAAGTAAAGACATTACCAGATGCTCCACATGAAAAACATTTATATATTTGTTTTTCTTCGGAAACACTCATACTTGGAGAATGATCCTCATGAAAAGGACAAACTCCAAAATAATTTTTGCCTTTTAAAGTTAATGATATATAACTAGATATAATATCTACAATATTAGCATTTTTTCTTATAGCTTCAATTTCGGTATCTTGATTCATTTAATCACCTACCTTATTTTAACTTCTATTTATATTTATTACCCTTTTAGGGGATATTTCCTTTAAAAAAAGCAAATTTTTTTGAAAAATTTACTTTTTATGACATTTTTAGTTATATTTTAGTAATTTTAGTTAGTTTAGCATAATAAATTGTTTGAGTTTTATTATTTTGATAAGTACATGTGATTAATGTTAAAAGATTAGAATAATCTTGTTTTAAATATAATGTTCCAGTTTTAGCTTGATATTCTATTTCTTTAATATTATAAATATAAATATTTTGATTGTAATATAATTTTACTTCATCATTTACTTTTAATTTATAAAGATTTTTAAAATAGGCTATAGAACTAGAACCAGAGTGAGATGCTAAGATTACATGACTTTTATTTTGATTTGGAAATATACTTTTGGGGTGAACATAAATATTTTGATCAACATTGTTTTTTTCGTCTTGATATAATTCTTTTTTTAAATTAATTTTAGGTATTTCCAAAATAGCAAAATAATTATCATGTTTAAGTATTTTAGCATTTATTTCTTTATTATTTACAACATTTTCTATTTTAGTTTTAGAATAACCATAAATATTTAAAAAAATTATACTTATAAAAGCACTAATTAAAATTATTTTAAGGCTTTTTCTTATCATGATTACATATATAAATACCAATACTTAAAATTAGTGTACTTAATATAAAACTTATTAAAAATTCATTTACACCAGTTTTAGGTACATTAATTTTTAAAATATTTGAAGCTAATTTTGGTTCTTCTTTAATTATTTTATTATCTTTTTCTTTAGATTCTAAATCATTTTGTAATTCTGGAGGATTTTCTATAGATAATTCTTTTATAGCATTACTGTTAATGGTAAAGTCATATTTTGTGTTATTATCTAATATTATTAATTCATAATTAGCATAAGGTATATTTTCTAATATATATTCAAAATCTTGAGAAATAAAAGTATCATCAAACTTATTTTTAAGAAATGTATTATTATCTTTATTTAATATTTTAAATTTTAGATTTTTAGTTGGAAAATTTATTTTTAATTTACCTGTTAATTCTTGATTTTGAAATTGATAATAATTTTCTTTAGTTAAATCATCTATAGTTATAGTAATTTCTTCGGCTTTAGAATAGCCTTTTAGATTGGTTATTTGTTTAATTTTATAAGTACCATATGGTAATTCAAAAGAATAATTTCCAAATTCATTTGTTGAAAAAGTACTAATTAAATTATTATCTAAATCATAAATAGCAAATTTAATATTAGAAGCTGGTAATAAAATATTTTCATGATTTATTAAATAATTAGAAATAGTTATTTTTTTAGTATTTAATTCACTTTTTAAATTAATTTCTAAATCATCATTTAAAACATTAAAATATAATTTTTCAGAAGTAGGTTTGAAATTAAGAGGTGTTTTTAATTCTTGTAAATAATACTCCCCTTCGGATAATTCATCAATTATATATGTTCCATCATCATTTAAATTAAATGTTTTAATTAAATAATCATCAGAATTATAAAGGCCATATATTCCGGCATAGCTTCCTTTATAATTTGGTATTTTTTCTTTATTGATAGTAACCATCGGATATCTTATATAATAATGAATAGTTCCATTTGGTAAACCGGCAAAACCTCGATTAATAACTGCTGAATAACCACTTTTTTGATAAATGCCATACATAGCATTAGCGGTATTTTTAGGGTTTATAGATATAGTATGATATCCAAATTTATTAAATTTAATAATTACATCATTATCTTGTACTGAAACTTCAGCATCATAACTTACTACATCATAATTTTTTAAAACATTATTATCATCATGTAAAGTAATAACATCTTTTATCGAATGGGTTTCTTCATTAAAAAAATCTTCAGGAGCAAATGATGGTAATATATCTTTTTCTTCTAAACTTTTTTCAATGTCCGCAATTTCATTTTGATATAAATCAGCTTTATGGCCTTCTTCATCTAAAAAATAAATTTCAGCATCTTCGGGAAGTATATATTGCCATATTAAATATTGGGTAGCAATATAATAATCAATTGTAGTTCTATTTTCATATTGATAACCAAAGAACGCTATATAAGCTAAATGACTAAACTCATCTTGCGTTATTGGACAATTATCTTCTACTTCATCATAATATTGATGTTTATCATAATATGCACTTATTACACTTAATCTAGGATCAATACTATAAGCAGGTTCATCTTTTCTATCGGATTTTAATTGAGACATATTAATATCATCATCAAAATCAGAAGTTTTTACGTGCAATTTAACATTTGGTATTTCTCCTAAAACTGTTATTCCTTCATCATATGCTAAACAAGTTTTAGTCATAACAAAAAATGTTAAGGTTATTATTAATAATTTTATAATTTTTTGCATTTTATTCCTTTTCTAGATAGAAAAAACTCGTAAAGTTATCCCTATCATATGGAAATAATAACAATTACGAGTAAACGTTTTATACTATAACATAATTTTTTTAAAATGTAAACATTTTTTTATAGTGAATAATCTTGCTTTTTAGATTTAATTTTCATATAATCTTTACTTTTGCAGTAAAAATGAGCAAAGCTAGGAATAACCTGGAATTGCTCAATTTTTAAATGTTGTATATTG
>CANQMC010000067.1 GCA_947624855.1 uncultured Bacilli bacterium
CTTCCATCTTTATATTCCATTGGTATTGTTTTATCTTCTTCATCTTCTGTTCCATTATCTACTGTACAATATGAATTATCTGTATTTAATTTATATCCACTTTCTGGTATATCTGTTTTTGTTTCATAACAATTAGTATCTTTTGTTGTACATCCTTTTTCTTTTTGTATGTTTACTGCCATTAAATTTAAATCTGCTTTTCTTATTCTTACTTCTCCTTCGGCAAATGGTATTATTTCTTCATATGTATAACTTGCTTTAGAGCCTTTTAATATTACTACACTTCCTATAGCTACTATTACTACTAATCCTATAAATATTTTTTTAAAGTTAAATCCTTTTCTTAGTGTCTCAAACTTAATTCCTGTATCTTTCATTTTCTTTTCTCCAATCTATATGATATTTATCTAATATCAACTATGTTAGACTTTTATCATTTATGTTTACATTATATAACATGAAAAGTACTTTGTCAATATCAAATGTCGGCTATATGCCTATAATATTTATTTTGCTCTTAAGTAATGAGACAATATACTTGGTGATTATATCATGAGAAGTTTTAATTATGAAATGGATTATTCTCGAATAAAAGAAATTAGAATAGAAAAAAATAAAACTCAAAAAGACATTGCAAATTTATTAAAAATAAATCAATCTACATATTCTAAATTTGAAATTAATAAAGCAAATATTACTATTGAAAAACTAAATGAACTTGCTAATTATTATCATGTTTCATTAGATTATTTACTTAAAATAACTGATAATCCTAAAATTAGAATGATTAATAAAGAATTAGATAAAAAATTAATTGGTGAAAGACTTAAAACAATTAGAAAAGAAAAAAAGTTATATCAAGATACTTTAGCTAAAGATATTGGTACCGGTCATTCTTTAATTAGTGAATATGAAAGTGGTAAAAGATTAATTTCTTTAACTTATGGTTATGCTATATGTAAAAAATATAATATTTCTATGGATTATTTATATGGTAAAATAAATAAAAATAAATTATAAAAAAAATTATCGAAATTAATCGATAAATTTTTTATATTTTGAAATCTTCAATAAAATCTTCCATTGATAAAGGTTTAGCTTCTTTAATTTCTTCTTTTTTAGGTTCTTTAGTTTCTTTTTCTAATATTTTTTCTTTTAAAGCTACTTTACTAGCTTTATCTATTTTATATTTACTAATATTAGAACCAGTTGAAGCTAGATCCATAATAGCAATATCACTATTTTTAATTATTTTAATTTCACTATCAGCTTTCATTAAAACTAAATCCCGAGCATTAGAACCAAATACATCTAATACTTTATAAGTAATAGTTTTAGTTTTCTTAAGTAATAAATTACCTTTTTTAGCTCTACTATGAGTATCTAAATCACTTATTTTAATTCTTTTAGCTGTTTTATTATCTGTAAATATTGTTAAATATTCTATTTCATCATTATAACTTATAATATTAATTAAATTATCTTCTTTTAAATTAATACCTTTAACTCCACTAGCTTTAGTTCCAACCAAAGGTAATTCTGTAGTTTTAAAGTTTAAATAATAACCATTTTCAGTTACAAAAACTACATTTTGATTATCTTTTGTAACACTTACTAAATAATCATCTTTAAGTTTCATAGCGACCATTAGTTTATTCCATCTTTGAACTTCAAAATCTTTCATTAAAGTTTTCTTAGCCATACCTTTTTTAGTTGCTAAAACTAAAGTATCATCTTTATTGTAAATAAATGAAGCAATAATTTTTTCTTCATCACTTAGCATTACAATATTATTAACATGTTTACCTAAATCTTTCCATTTAATCTCAGGAATTTTATAAACAGGAATAAATAAATAATTACCTAAGTTTGTAAATAACAATAATGTATCTAAAGTTGTACATTCATATAAACCTGTAATAAAATCACCTGGTTTTAAAGTAGTTTCTTCGGTACTTGCTGCATAACTTTTACTACTAACTCTTTTAACATAACCTTCATTAGTAACTACCACTACAACATTTTCTTTTGGAATCATTTCTTTAACATCTAATTTTATTTCTTCAATTTCATCTTGAATTAAAGTTTTTCTTGGAACTTCATATTCTTTTTTAATCAATCTAAGTTCTTTTTTCATTACATATTTTAAAGCTTCTTCATCACTTAATATTGCTTTTAAACCTTCAATTAATTTACTTAGCTTTTTCATTTCTTCTTCAAGTTCGACAATATCAGTATTAGTTAAACGATATAATTGTAAAGTTACAATAGCTTCGGCTTGTTCCATGGAAAAATCAAATTCTTTAACTAAATTAACTTTAGCATCTGCTTTATTTTTACTTGCTCTAATAACTTTAATAACTTTATCTAATATTGAAATACATTTAATTAAACCTTCGACAATATGCATTCTTTTTTCATAAGTAGCTAAATCAAATTCCGTTCTTTTAGTTATAACTTCTCTTTGATGAGCAATATAAGCATCTAATATTTCTAATATTCCTAATGTTTTAGGTGCTCTATTTACAATTGCTACCATATTATAATTATAAGATATTTGTAAATCGGTATTTTTAAATAAATAATTAATAATTAGATCACTATTAGCTCCACTTTTTAAATCAATAACAATTCTTAAACCTTCTTTATCAGATTCATCGCGAACTTCGGCAATACCATCAATTTTTTTATCTATGGCAATTCCATCTATTTTACTAACTAACATAGCTTTGTTAACATCAAATGGAATTTCACTTATAATAATTTTTTCTTTACCTTTATTTTTTTCAATTGTATATTTAGATTTAACTATAACTCGGCCTTTACCAGTTTTAAAAGCATCTTTAATGCCTTCTATTCCACAAGCAATACCTCCTGTTGGAAAATCTGGGCCTTTAATTATATCTAAAATCGTATCTAATTTACAATTTGGTGAATCTATTCTTTTAATTGTAGCATCTATAACTTCCCCTAAATTATGAGGTGGAATATTTGTTGCATATCCAGCACTTATCCCCATAGTGCCATTTACAAGTAAATTTGGAAATTTAGCTGGCAAAACAGTTGGTTCTAATAATCTATCATCAAAATTAGGAGCAAAACTAACAGTATTTTTTTCTAAATCTCCCAATAATTCATTACTTATTTTTGCTAGTCTAGCCTCGGTATAACGATAAGCGGCTGCAGGATCACCATCCATTGAGCCATTGTTACCTTTCATATCAATTAAGATAGCATTTTGTTTCCACCATTGACTCATTCGCACCATAGCATCATAAACTGAACTATCACCATGGGGATGATATTTACCTAAAACATCCCCTACAGTTGCTGCACATTTAATATATTTTTTATCATAAGTATATCCTGCTTTATGCATTGCAAATAATATTCTTCTTTGAACTGGTTTTAATCCATCTCTAACATCTGGTATAGCTCTATCTTGAATAATTTCTTTAGCATAGGCTCCAAATCTTAAACCCATTATTTCTTCTAAAGCATAATCTTCGATTTTTTTTAATATCTCTTGCATATTACCACCATTTATTATTTTATCATAAAAAAAGATTTAAAGAAATATTCTTTACATCTTTTTACTTAAGATTTTTAGCATATTTAGAATCTTCAAAAGAATTAATATAATCAAATAAATTTATAGTTTTATTTTTTTCTTTTCTTTTTTTATATAAATCACTAGCATGACTTAAAAAAGCTCCTAATTCATTTAAAGGTTTCATCTTTTTTCCATCTTCTACGGACATTAAACATATTTTAATTCTATCAGTTAGTATTTCATTATTACTATTTTTTAAATATATTTCCATATAATCTTTATTTTTAATTTCTAAATCCCATTTAAAACCTACCACGATTAATACTATTTTTTTATTTTTATGTTCATGTTTTAAAATTAATAATTTACTTAAAACATCCTCCATTGCATCATTATCTAATATTTTATACCCAATAATATCATAAACAACATCATCATTTATAATTAAAATATCATCTTCAAAATTTATCATATTTCTTCCTGCCTTTCTAAACCATAATAACATAAAATATCATTAAGGTCAAAACGCAGTAAATGTTATCTTTTTAAAATTCTTAAAGTATTTAAAATTGTAATTAAAGTAACTCCTGTATCGGCAAAAACTGCCATTATCATATTAGCTAAACCAAACATAGATAATATTAATATTAAAACTTTAATACTTAAAGCCATAATTAAATTCATAATAATTATTTTTTTAGTTTTAAAAGCAATATCTAAAACGTTAATAATACCCTCTAAATTATCATTCATAATAATTATATCACTAGCTTCTGTAGCACTGTTTGTTCCTATTTCACCCATTGAAATTCCTACATCGGCTAAAGCTAAAGAAGGAGCATCATTAATTCCATCACCTACAAAAATAACTTTATGATTTTGTTTTAATTCTTTTAATTTTTGATATTTATCTTCTGGTAACAATTCACATTCATATTCACTTATTCCAATTTTATCGGCTACAATTTTGGTAAAAGATCTATTATCTCCTGTTAAAATAATTGGTTTTATTTTCTTTTTTTCTAAATTAGCAATTACTTCTTTTACATTTTCTTTTATATTATCTGAAAAATTAATACCGGCGATTAACTTATTATCAATACTTAAAAAGATATTTCCAACTTTATTAGTATTATTAAAACTATTAGAACCAACTTTAATTTCTTTTTTACCTATTTTATAAGTTATTCCTTTTCCCGGAATTTCTTTAAAATCTTTAATTTTATATTTTTTAATATCATTTATTTCATTTAATAATACATGCGCTATAGGATGATTAGAATAAGCTTCACCACTTATAATAATTTTATAAATTTCTTCTTTTTGATAATCTTTATTATAAATATTTATATTTTTAATCTTAAAACTACCTGTTGTTAATGTTCCTGTTTTATCAAAAACAATTGTATCACATTTAGTTAAATTATCTAAAAAATTACTTCCTTTAATCAAAACTTTAGCTTTAGAACTTGCACCAATCCCCGCAAAATAACTAAGAGGTACAGATATAGCAATAGCACAAGGACAAGAAATAACTAAAAATGTTAAAGCTCTATATAAACTTTCACTATAGGTAATATTAAAAATAAATGGTAAAAATATTCCTAATAATATAGCAATTAATAATACAATTGGCGTATAAAAACCGGCAATTTTAGAAACCATAGTTTCTGTTTTAGCTTTATTATTAGTAGCTTCAATCGTTAATTCAAATATTTTATAAGCTGCACTATTATAATAATCATGTTTAACTTTTACTTCAATTATATCTCCTTTATTAATAACTCCCGAAAGTACTTGATCATTAACTTCTACTTTTTTTAAATTTGATTCTCCCGTTAAACTAGATTCATCAATTAAAGTATTTCCTTTAATAATTATCCCATCAGCAGGTACTTTATCCCCTTGTTTAACTAAAACAACATCATTAATTTTTAATTCTTCAGCTTTAATCTTACTTCCATCTTTTAAAGTAGCATAATCAATTTTTAAATCTAATAAATCTTTTATTTCACTTCTACTTTTATTTATTGCTTTATTTTCTAATATTTTACCAATAACATAAAGCATTACTACCATTAAACCTTCCATATGTTGATTAAGTAAATAAGCCCCTATTGCAGATATACAAATAAGCATATTTTCATCTATTCTTTTACTTTTTAATTTTTTAAAAGCATTAATTAAAGTTTTATATAATAATAAAGCATAACTACCTAAAATTAATATTTCTTTAATAGTTTTATTAGTAAATATAAAACTTAAAATTATAAAAATAATACTTAATATTAAACGATATATTTCATAATCTTTATTTATTTCTTCTCCTATCTTAGTAATTATAACTCCTGGTTCTACTTTTTTAACTATATTTTTAATTATACTAAAAGGATCATTTACCTCAGTTTTAAATGTTAAAGTTAATGTATTAAAATTAACTATTACTTCATTAAATCTTTTATCTTTCGCTATTTCTTTTTCTATTTTTTTAGCACAATTAGCACAATCTAAATTATTTATATTATATTTATAATTCTTCAACATGTTCACGTCCTATCTCAAATAATTTAATTACATGATTATCTTTTAAACTGTAATAAACAACTTTTCCTATTTTTTTAGCTTTAACAAGTTTAGCTTGTTTTAAAATTCGCAGTTGATGAGATATGGCCGATTGCGTACTATTTGTTATAAAAGCTAAATCATTTACACATAATTCACTTAATTTCAAAGCATATATTATTTTAATTCTTGTACTATCTCCAAATATTTTAAAACATTCTGCAATTTCAAATAATATATCATCTTTTAACATTTTACTTTTAACTTTTTTAGCTAGTTCACTATTAATTAAACATCCACAAGAACATTCCATTTTATCACTCCTTATATGAATAATTGCTCATATATTAATATTATATGCTAATCAATATCTAAAGTCAATATAAAAAAACCAAATAGTAATTAAACTACTTGATTCTTTTTTTATCTTATATTTTTAATATCATTTATAGATAAACCTGTTGCTTTTGATATTGTATTTACATCAGTATTTAAATCAAGTAAATTTTTGGCTATTCCATATTTTTCATGATTAGAGCCATGTTCTATTCCTTCTTCATATGCCGCTTCTCTTTGCAATTTCATATTCCATTTCCCATAGAAACTTGCTGTCCTCTCATCATTTACATATTCGTCTAGCCACTTGTTAAACTCCAT
>CANQMC010000068.1 GCA_947624855.1 uncultured Bacilli bacterium
TTATTTACTGTTCCTCTATATACATAACTTATTCCTTGATCATCTTGGGTTGTGTATATTCCTGAATCACTCATTGTACAATTATTTTTATTATGTCCAGAACTATTTGTTCCATTATCACACGCTGGGCCCGTTATTGTTGTTGGCATTGCTTTTGGACTTGAAGCTTGTGCTATTTGCAATCCTGTTTTCCCTGTTACTATATCTAAATATATATAACATCTTGTTCCTTTTTTAACTTTATCTACAGATATTTTTCCAGCTTTATATTCTATTACTATATTTGAATCTGTTACATCAGCTGTTCCATCATCCATTGTACAATATGAATTGGCTGTATTTAATTTATATCCACTTGTTGGTACTTCTGTTGTTGGTTCTAGTGTATAACAAGCATCATTTTTTTCTGTACACCCTCCTTTTGTTCTTTGTTTATGTACTTCCATTATTTTTAATTCTGTTTTTCTTATTCTTACTACCCCTTCTGCAAATGGTATTATTTGTTCATATGTATAATTTGCTTTACTTCCTTTTAGTATTACTACACTTCCTATTGCTACTATTACTACTAATCCTATAAATATTTTTTTAAAGTTAAAACCTTTATGTAAAGTCTCAAACTTAATATTTTCTTTTTTCATAATATTATCTCTCCTTTATTGCTCTTTATTATATAATAATAAAAATTTATTTTCATTAGATTCGACAAAAGATATCAAAATATCTCATATATTTATCTAACATATATTTATAATATACAATAATAATTATAAAAATTCAAGTATTTTGTGATTATTTTTAACATTTTTAGATTAAAAAAAAAGTACTAAGTACTAATTTTTGTTTTTTATTTCATCTAATATTTTATTTATAAATTCTTCTTTTTGGATGGTTATTGTTTCTTCGGTTTGACATTTACGATAACTTATGGTGTTATTTTCTATTTCTTTATTACCAATAATTATCGCATAAGGAATTTTTTTCATTACACTTTCACGCATTTTATAGCTTAGTTTTTCTTCACGGTCATCTAAGTTTGTTCGAATATTTAAATCTTTTAATTCTTGATATAATTTTTCAGCATATTCTAAATGATATTCATTATTTACAGGAATTATATTAATTTGAACTGGGGATAACCATAAAGGAAGTAAACCTTTTGTTTCTTCTAAATAATACGCTATAAAACGATCTAAACTACCAAATATAGCTCGATGAAGAACTACTGGAGTTTTTTTGGTACCATCTTTATCAATATAATTTAAATCAAATTTCATTGGTAAACAGAAGTCTAATTGACAGGTTGATAAAGTATATTCATTACCAACTGCTGGTTTTACTTGAACATCTAATTTAGGTCCATAAAAAGCAGCTTCACCAATTTTTTCAACATATTCTAAACCAATATTATCTAATACTTTTCTTAAAGTATCTTCAGCATGATTCCACATTTCATCATCTGGATAATATTTAACTTTATCTTCAGGATCTCTTAAAGATAATTCAAAACGATAATTAGTAATATTTAGTTCTTTATAAACATCTAATATTAAATTAACTACTGAAGAAAATTCAGATTCTATTTGTTCATTAGTTACAAATAAATGAGCATCATTTTGACAAAATGTTCGAACTCTTTCAATTCCTTTTAAAGCTCCACTTGCTTCATAACGAGAATCTCTAGCTATTTCACCAATACGAATTGGTAAATCTCGATAAGAATGGATTTTATTAGCATAAATCATCATATGATGAGGACAATTCATTGGTCTTAAAACAAATTCTTCTCCTTCTACTTCCATTTTAGGAAACATATTTTCTTGATAATGATCCCAATGGCCAGATTTTTTATAAAGTTCAACATTTCCTAAAGGAGGAGTTAAAACATGTTTATAGCCTAATTTTTTTTCTTTATCTTTGATATAATTTTCTAATTCTTCCCATATTATATAACCATTAGGTAAATACATAGGTAAACCTTTACCTACTAAATCATTAGTCATAAATATTTCTAAAGTTGAACCAAGTTTACGATGATCTCTTTGTTTAGCTTCTTCAAGTTCTTGTAAGTAAGAATCTAATTCTTCACTAGTTGGAAAGCATATACCATAAATTCTTTGTAATACTTTATTATTAACATCACCTTTCCAATAAGCTCCACTTACTTTTAATAATTTGAAATTTTTAAGTTCTTTTACACTTTCAACGTGTGGTCCCCGACAAAGATCTGTAAAATCGCCTTGAGTATAACAAGAAATTACTGTATCTTCTTCATTCATTCTAGTAATTAAGTCTATTTTATATTCATCATTTTTAAATTTTTCTAAAGCTTCTTTTTTGGTTAATTCTTGTCTTATGATTCTTTTACCATCTTTGGCTAATTTTTTCATTTCTTTTTCAATCGCTGGTAAATCATCTAATGTTAGTGTTTTATTTCCTAAATCAATATCATAATAAAAACCATCTTCAATAACTGGACCTACCCAAAATTTAGCTTCGGGATATATATGTTTTACTGCTTGAGCCAATAAATGGGCACAACTATGATTTAAAATACTTAATTGAGCATCTTCTTTTATATTTAGCATTTTATCTACCTCTTTCTACTAATTCAAATGAATAATCTATTAAATCTTTTCGGACATAATTTAATAATTCATTTAATGTTTCACCTTTTAAATAATATTTTATATTGTTTAAAACAAAATAAGTTTTTTTAATTAAATCTTTTTGACTTAAAGTATTAATATCAAATTCTTTTAATTGTTTACTTTTAGTTTTTTTTATAATTTTTTGATATTCATTAGATATATATTCTCGAATATTTAAGCTTTTATTTTTAAGATCTTCGGGTAATATATTATCAAAATAAAATAAACACGCTATAAGATCTACACAGTAAACATTTGCCATAAACACCTCCATAAAAAGAAAAACCCCAAAACTGCCCAGGAGCAAATTCTGCGGTACCATCCTTTATATTACTTTATGAATTTATAACGCAATTCAAACGGAGAGTATTAATCTCACTTTAAAAGGAGTAATTTATAAATTTGTTTATTAGTTTCCACCAACCACTAATTCTCTATTAAACTAGATTTATAAATCATGTCTTTTAATTAACGCTTTAGTTAAGTATACCATAAACTTAAATTATCTACAAGCTTAAATTAGGATATTTTCACCATTTTCACAATGCTTATAGAAGTCTTTTAGTCCAATGTGATATTTAGGTTTTTTGTATTTATAAACGCATAAATAATCTTCATCCATAAATCTTATATTATTAAGTTTAGTAAATTTTGCTCGAATGTCAGTTAGTAAATCATATAAACTCATATATTCATGAATGCCTCTAAACTTATTCCACGTATACTCAAACCAATAAAATTTTTCTTGTTCTTCATACACTATAAAAGTATGTGCATAAATTTTTTTACTGTCGTAATAAATCATAAAATAGGAATTAAACTTTTTATTTAAGTTTTTAAAATATGTCCTTTCTAATTCAACTAAGTCAAAAGCTGTTCCTACTTTATTTTCTAATACTTCTTCAGGACTTGAAAGTATATACTTTCTTTTAAATCCTTTATCGGCGTCTTTATAAACATTTTTGTCTATATCACACCAACCATACTCGATACCTTCTAGGGTATTTAAAATATCTTTTACTTCATTAACTTTTTCCATGTGCTCCACCTAATGCTTATTATAACAAAAAACTACCCCATTTGGCAATGAAAAGTTTTAAAACATTTTATCAACATTGTTTGGAACGTCTTCATTTACGACTTTTTTTATGATTTTTTCTTTAAATTCTTTATTAACTTTTCGGCCTGTCATCTTACTTAAAGTATCAATTACTTCACTTAAAGTGGCCTCATCTTTCATATTTCCTTTTTGTAATTTTTCAGCAAGAGACACTATCGTATTTTTATCTACTTTAGTTTTTTTCTCTACTTTTTTAAAGAATGAATCATCTAACATAAAAAAATTCCTCCTAACAATAATATATGCTAGAAAGAATAATTTGTTTTATTCATAATAATCGAAAAATAAATCATCGGGTTTTAAATCAAATACTTGAGCAATTTTTAAAGCTAAATCATAATATAATCTACGATTGCCATTTTCAATTTGCCAATAGTATGCTTTACATATTCCTACTTTGTTTGCCACCATTTCATATGACATATTTTTCTCTTTGCGTAAATTTTGTAATTTAAAATTTACATTGGTACTACTTTTTGCCATTTTTCCTCCATAAGTTATATAATATACCAAAAATTTTAAAATGTCAAATTTTGTGTCGCTATAATGTGGTAGACATTAAGTTTAATTATCAATAATATTAAGTATGAGGAGAGAAATATGGAATTAAAAAAGATTATTGGCATAAATTTAAAATATTATCGATATCAAAAAGGTGAAAGCCAAGATAAATTTTATTCATCACTAAATCTTCCGATTAAATATTTAGCAAGTGTTGAACGAGGTAAAGAAAATATTTCTTTAGAATATATTGAAGATATTGCTAAAAAATTAAATATAAGTACGGAAGAATTAATATCGTTTAATCCAGAACATATAATTAAGAAAAAAAGAATTGATGAAAAAATTAAAGTAAAAAAATAGCTCCTTATTAGGAAGCTTTTTCATTTTTATTTTTAAATTGTAAAATTATAGGAGTACCACTTAAATCAAAATTTTCTCTAATTTTGTTTTCTAAATACCTTTCATAACTAAAATGAACTAAATTTTTATTATTTACTTGAAATGTGAATTTTGGTGGTCTTATACCTGTTTCACTTACAAAATAAATTTTTAATCTTTTGCCTTTATATGAAGGTGGTGCATTTAGGCTTACAGCTTCGGTGATAACATTGTTTAAAGTACTAGTTTTAATTTCTTTTTGGTTATTTTCGATAGCACTTATTATTTCAGGCATTAATGTATGGATTCTTTTTTTGGTTTTAGCTGATAAAAAGACAACTTTAACAAAAGGAGCAAATTGAAATTCATTAGCTATTTTAGTTTTCCATTTTTTAATATCTAAATTAGGATTAAGAGTTGTATCCCATTTATTAACAACTAAAACTACTCCTTTTCCTGATTCTAAAGCATAACCTAATATATGTTTATCATGCTCTAAAATTCCTTCTTGAGCACTTATTACGACTACACATACATCTGCTTCATCCATAGCTCTTAAACTTCTTAAATAACTATATTTTTCAACATTTTCATAAATGCGTCCTTTTTTACGTAAACCCGCTGTATCTATAGCAATATATTCTTCTTTGTTATAAATAAATTTTGTATCTATACTATCTCTAGTAGTGCCCGCTATATCAGATACTATAACGCGCTCTTCATTTACTAAAGCATTAATTAAACTACTTTTGCCGACATTAGGACGACCAATTATACAAAATTTAGGAATATATTTAGCATTTAAATCTGTATTTTTTATATCTTTTACAATATATTCTAATAATTCTTTAAATCCTAAATTATGTTCACCAGATATAGCTAAAATATTTGAAAAACCTAATTCATAAAATTCATAAACTAATTCATTTCTTTGGGGATTATCGATTTTATTTACTAAAACTAATACTTCTTTTTGAGATTTAATTAACATATCACGAATAAAATAATCAGTAGCATCTAAACCATTTTTACCATCTACTACAAATAATATTAAATCAGCTTCATCAATGGCTAATTCTGCTTGCATTTTGATTTCTTTAGTAAAATTTTCATTTTCTAAAGTTAAACCTCCCGTGTCAATTATGGAAAATTCTTTATCTAAATATTTAACATTGCCATATATTCGATCACGAGTTATACCAGGTTCATCCATAATTATGGATTTTTTTTCTTTAATTAGTCTATTAAAGATAGTTGATTTACCGACATTTGGTTTACCTATTAGACAAACACATTTTTTCACTTTAATCCCTCCTTTTTAGCTGATATTGTACCATAATTTTGTTGATTTAACAAATAGAATTTGCTATAAAAGTATATATTTGACTATTTTTTAAATAAATGATAACTTCTTTATCTTTTAAACTACTATTATCAAGAGGATTTAAAACATCTTTTTCTTCTAAAAATCCCTCTTTAATTAAATCATTTATTGTTATTTTAAGACTTTTATATCCTTCATAAAAATCTGAACTATTTTGAAGCTCTTTTTCATGTTTAAAGCCATATGTGTAGGCTACATCTTTAATAACTTCTAACTTTGTACAATAAAGTTTTTCTTTATTTTGATTTGTTGCTTTTACTACATTGGCTGATGCAATAACACTTACTATGGCTAATATAGAAATTACACATAAAAGCTCGATTAAAGTAAATCCTTTTTTATTCTTCATATACTCCCTCACTTTTATTTATTATATCATATTTTTTGATTAAAAAAAATTATTATATTTATTTTACAATTTATTTACACAAAAAATTAAAAATATAATACTTTTTTTAGTGAAGAAGATATTTAGCTAACGTTAAATCTTTTTATTTAAATTTTTAAATCTTAAGAATATTTTTTATTTTAATTTGTTGATCTCTTTAATAGATAGTCCAGTAGCTATTGATATAGTGTTTACATCAGTATTTAGATTTAATAAATTTTTAGCTATTTC
>CANQMC010000069.1 GCA_947624855.1 uncultured Bacilli bacterium
CAAAATATTAATAATTAACTTTCAAAATATTAATAATTAACTTTCAAAATATTAATAATTAACTTTCAATAATTAAGCCTTTATCTT
The DNA here is from genome assembly GCA_947624855.1 of uncultured Bacilli bacterium. Taxonomy (GTDB): domain Bacteria; phylum Bacillota_I; class Bacilli_A; order RF39; family UBA660; genus Caccenecus. The sequence goes on from CANQMC010000069.1 coordinate 88, forward strand.
CAATATAACTAATAAATCTATCTTTAAAAGTTTGTAAATCTTTTTGTTCTAAAGTTTTATCATTTTTCCCTAATATAAATCTAATAGTATATTTATTTTCATAAACATCTACTAAACTATATTTATTAATTAAATTACTTTTAAAATCTTTTAAAATATCTTTTAAATATTGATATTTATTATCTTTTAAAATAATTGTATAATCTAAACTAACAACAGGATATTTACTAATTTCTTTAGCCACAACTAATTCTTTATTTAAACTAACAAATTTATCAAAATCAATATCAATCATCACTAAACATTTCTTTTTAGCTAATTTATTCATATATTTTTTATTTAAAACATTAATTTCTCCTAAATTATTAGTATCTAAATATATATTTTTACTTAAATCTTTATCATGATATTCTAAAGTATTTAATTTATTTACCAACGAAATATCTTTATTTTTTAATATTTTAAATATATATTTAACTATTTTTTTAGCTTCATTATAAACATTTTCTAAACATTTTTCTTCATTAGCTAAAAGAATACTTAAAACTCTTTTATTTTGATTATTATTAATAACAGTTCCTATTTCCATTATTTTAAAACTATTAAAATTTTTAAAATTTTCTTTAACAATATTAAGTAAAGATAAACTTAAATCATCTCTTAAAATATTATTTACTTCTTTACCAATTAATTTAACATTATCTTTTTTAATATTTAATTCTTTTAAAGTATTAGTATCATACCATAAATAACTATGAACTTCATGAATATCAAATTTTGTAGCAAGCATTCTTTTAACTTCATATTCTTGATTAAATGTATCTTCAAGTTCAATTGGAGTAATATCTAATTTAAGAGGTTTTGGATTAAAGTTTTCTAAACCATAAATCCTAGCTATTTCTTCAATTATATCTTGTTTAATTTTAATATCTTTAGTACATCTATAAGTAGGAACAACAATTATATAATTATCTTCATGAATTTCTACTTTAAAACCTAAAGTTTCTAATATTCTTTTAACTTCACTATCTGTGATTGCTTTACCCATATAAATATTTAAAGTCTTTTTATCTAAAATTATTTCTTCTTCTTCAAGTTTATTAGGATAAACATCTGTTAAATTAGAAACAATATTCATATTAGGATTTTCTAATTTAAGTAAATAAACAAGTCTTTTAATTGCTAAATCAGTCATATTAGGATCTAAACTTTTTTCATATCTACTACTAGCTTCTGTTCTAAGACCTAATTTAGTAGCACATCTTCTAATTGAACCAGCATTAAAGGTAGCACTTTCTAAAAATACACTTGTTGTATCTGGTAATACTTCTGAATCAAGTCCTCCCATAACCCCAGCAATACCAAAATATTTATCACCATTTTTAATCATTAACATTTCATTAGTAAGTTTTCTATTTTCTCCATCTAAAGTTGTATAAGTATCACCATCATTTGCTAAACCTACTTCAATATTTTTAACTACTCTAGCATCAAAAGCATGCATTGGTTGTCCCAGTTCTAACATTAAATAATTAGTTAAATCAACTAATAAATTTATTGATCTCATTCCTACATAATATAAAAATATTTGCATTTCTAGTGGTGTTTTATTATTTTTAATATTATCTATTTTAAGCCCACAGTAACGATAACATAAATTACTATCTTTAATAACAATATCTAAATCTTTTTTATCATTTTTAATTTCTTCTACTTCAAGTGGTATTAATTCATGATTAGTTATAGCGCATATTTCTCGGGCTATTCCAAAATGTCCCCATAAATCTGGTCTATTAGTTAAAGATTTATTATCTATTTCTACGATTATATCTTCAATTGGTAAATATTCTTTAATATCTTTACCATTAACCCAATCATTAGGAAGTTCCATTATACCATCATGATTATCACTAATACCTAATTCTTTTCCACTGCAACACATACCATTTGATAAAATGCCTCTTAAAGGTCTTGCTTTAATTTCCATTCCTTCAATATGACCACCAACTTTAATATAAGCAGTTTTAAGTCCCACTTTAACATTAGGAGCTCCACATACAACTTGAACTAACTCTGATTCTCCACAATCTACTTTTAAAACATGCATATGATCACTATCAGGATGTTCTTCACATTCTTTTATTTCAGCCACCACTACTGAATCAAAATTATCTCCAACCTTTCGTACATTTTCTACTTCCGCAGTTCTAATCGTAAAAGTACTCCAAATATTAATCCAATCTATATCATCACTATTTTTAATATGACTTTTAAGTTTATTACAAGATATTAACATTTTAATCCTCCTTATTGCACTTTAAATTGTTCTAAATAACGAATATCACCCGAATTTAAAACTCTTATATCATTTATTTTATATTTCATCATTGCTAGTCTAGTTAAACCTATTCCAAAAGCAAATCCTGTATATTCTTCTGAATCAATACCTCCAGCTTTTAAAACATTAGGATGAACCATTCCACACCCTACTAATTCAATATAACCACTATGTTTACATGTAGGACAACCTTTTCCTCCGCATATTAAGCAAGACATATCCATTTCATAACTAGGTTCTGTAAAAGGAAAGAAACCTGGTCTAAGTCTAACTTTAATTTCACTTTTAAATACTTCTCTTAAAACACTTTGCATAACATACATTAAATTTTCAATTGAAACTCCTTTATCTATTACCATTCCTTCAATTTGAAAAAAAGTATTTTCATGATTAGCATCTAAATCTTCATTTCTAAAAGTTCGACCAGGTGCACATATTCTAAGCGGTGCTCCATAATTTTCCATCGCATGAATTTGATTATCACTAGTTTGAGTTCTAAGAAGCATTCCATTATCTAAATAATAAGTATCTTGCATATCTCTTGCTGGATGATCTTTAGGAATATTTAAAGCTTCAAAATTATAATATTCAGATTCCATTTCTGGTCCACTTACTACTGTAAAACCCATTCTTTTCAATATATCTGTAACTTCTTTAGCTACTATAGTTATAGGATGTAAAGATCCAATTTCTAAATCATAATCTAAACTATCATCAAAAGATATATTACTTTTACTATCTAATTCTTCTAATTTATTACTAATTAATTCTTCCATTTCTTTTTTAGAATTATTAATTAAACTTCCATATTTTCTTTTATCTTCCACTTTCATATCTTTTAAAGAAGTAAGTAACTGTTGTATTTCACTTTTTTTACCAATATACTCTGATTTAATATTTAAAATATCAGCTTCCTTTTCTACATTACTTAAAGCATCATTTAAAGATTCTTTAATTTTTAATATTTTCTCTTCCATTTTTTCCTCCTAAAATATAAAAAATCCTAGACTATTAGGACGATTATCATCGCGGTACCACCTAACTTCTAGGAATCTAGCTCTTTTTCGTTTATAGCACGACTTACTATTAAAGCTCCTAAATATGAAATTCATAACTTTATTATCTTTAAGTATTTTCAGCCAAGATACTTAATCTCTAATTAAGAATTAAAGTTACTACTAATTACTTAATCAACACTTACAAAAAGTATTTTAACACTTAATTAATAAAAAAGCAAGAAAAAGAATAAAAAACCTTAAAATCAAACTTTAAGGTTTTTAAATTAATAATTTTCAGCTTTAAGTTCCATAAAACTTTGAGGATGAGCACAAACTGGACATACAACTGGAGCACTTTCACCAACATATACATGTCCACAGTTGCGACATATCCAAACAACTTCTTCTCCTTTTTTAAATACTAAATCATCATTAATATTTCCTACTAATTTCATATATCTTTCTTCATGATGTTTTTCTATTTTAGCTACTTCTTCAAATAATTTAGCAATTCTTTCAAAGCCTTCTTCTCTAGCTACTTCCGCAAATTCTTTATACATTTCTGTCCATTCATAATTTTCACCACTTGCGGCATCTTTTAAATTAGTAAGAGTATCAGGTACTTTACCTCCATGTAATTCTTTAAACCACATTTTAGCATGTTCTTTTTCATTATTTGCAGTTTCTTCAAATATTGCTGCTATTTGTTCATAACCATCTTTTTTAGCTTGAGAAGCATAATAAGTATATTTATTTCTAGCTTGACTCTCCCCAGCAAAAGCAGCCATTAAATTAGCCTCAGTTTTTGAACCTTTTAATTCCATAAAATCTACCTCCAAAAATATTATAACTAAATTCTTAAAACTTGTAAATAAAAAATACTTGATTTAAGTATTTTATTTTATAAGAGGATCATCAAAATTCTCATTAGTATAAGCTTCAACAGAAGGATGAACTTTTACTTCATGATCTACAACTTCTTCAATTGGAGTAATAGTTTTTTTCTTTTTTTTACCAGTAGCATTAGTTAAATCTACTAAATAACCTATTAAAGCAAATATTAATATTAAAGAAATTATTAAAAACCATATATAATTATTTATTAGAAAATCAATTAATGTATTCACTTTTCCTCCTTTATATATATTATGTTATTGTATTTCCAACTATACCAATATTACCTGTTTTAGGAACAATATGAATCCAAGTATTTCCATCATTAACTGTTATTTCTTCACCTGTTGCTTTATATTTATAAACTGTTTGACTACTTCTAGATTTTTTCTCCCAAGTAATAGGTATTGCATATCCCCCTGTGATAAAATATCCTTCTCCTGAACCAATATTTTTAATATCTTGTCTACCTTTTTTATCACCTAAACCATAATTAGCAACTTGATAAGTTATAATATTTTTAACTGTATATTGAGCTTTAGTTTCATAATCAGTATGAGGTTTATTATTAACTGATTGTTTATATACATTTGCTGTACTATCATATTCATAATTAGTTGTAAAACCATTTGAATATTTAAGATTTACTTTTAAAGCTTCCATTTTATCTTCTCTTTTAGTTAAATCAAGATTTAAAACACTATAATTTAATAATAAATCTTTATTTGTTTCGCTTCGATATTTTTTATTAGCTAATTTAGCTATTTCTTTTAAATTAACAAATCCTCGATGCTCTGAACTAACAGGATAACTTTTTCTAAAGAAATAAGGTTTTCCATAAGTTAAACCACTTATATTGTTAACCCCTAAAGATTTAATATCACTTTGAGCTTGAGGACTCCATCCCCAGTGAACATAAAAAGCATCATTTTCTAAAGCATAATCTAAGAAATAATGTCTAGCACTTCTAACACTTCCAACTGTTTCTGGTTGTTTATCTTTAAAAAGTGCCATATATCTTGTAATTCCCCCTTCTACAATTATTTCATAAACTAAATAAGCATCTTGTAAACCTGTATGATAAGTTCTTGCAACTCCTAAATTATTTATCATAACGGCAATTGGTCTTGTTTTACTATCTAAATCCACTATTTGAAGTTTAGGTTCCTCTTTCTTTTCTTCTTTCTTATCTTTTTCTATAACTTTATCATTAGATTTAACTTCATCAGTTTTATTTAAAAGTTTAAAAACTCCAAAACCACCCACACTTAATAAAACTAAAACTACTATAATAATTATAATTAAATTCTTTTTCTTTAACTTCTTTTTCATCATAACACCTCGTAATACTTTCTCTAAAAGTATATCACTAACTTATTAAAAAGTAAATCCATCTATTTATATTTAAGATTTAAAAAAAGTAAATAATTTTTACTTACTTTTTCTATTTTTAATTTTATTTTTCTTCTTTTTCAAGTACGAATTTGTAAAATAAACTTGCTATTACTGCTCCAATTAAAGGAGCTAGTATAAATACCCATACTTGACTTAATGCCTCCCCACCTTGAATTAAAGCAGGTCCTAAGCTACGAGCAGGGTTAACACTTGTTCCTGTAAAAGAAATACCAATTAAATGTACAAGAGTTAAAGATAAACCAATAACTATTCCTGCCACATTAGCATTTTCTTTTTTACTAGTTACTCCAAGCACAACAGTTACAAATATAAATGTTAATATAGCCTCGATTAAAATAGCAATCCAAGCATTAGTTGCTAGTGTTCCTGAAACACCATATAAATTAGCTCCTAAAGCATCACTACTACCAAGTAAAACAGATAAAAGTAATGCTCCAATAATTGCTCCTAAAACTTGAGCTATTACATAACCAACAAAATCTTTACCTGTCATTTTCTTTGTTAATAACATTCCTAATGATACAGCAGGATTAATATGACAACCAGAAATATTTCCTATTGAATATGCCATAGCAACTATTACTAAACCAAAAGCTAAAGCTGTTGCCAAAATATTTCCTGTTACAACTGCAACTCCACAAGCCACTAAAACTAACACTAATGTTCCAACAAATTCTGCTACATATTTTCTCATTCCCACACTCCTTCCTAATTTAATTATATGTTAAAAGTATTTAAAAAACAAGTATTAAAAACTTATATAACCAAATTATTTATTCTAGAAATTACTTTATATTTTTAATATCATTTATAGATAAACCTGTTATTTCATGAACATAATTTGTATTTGCTCCTGTTTCTAATAA
>CANQMC010000070.1 GCA_947624855.1 uncultured Bacilli bacterium
AACAGGAGCAAATACAAATTATGTTCATGAAATAACAGGTTTATCTATAAATGATATTAAAAATATAAAATAAAAAAGAATCAAATGGTTTATTACTATTTGGTTTTTTAAAATTATAAATAAACTAAAAAAAGTTGACGAGGTTGTGGTTAAATGTTATAATTCATGATAGAGGATGCATATATATACTTGAACATCTTAGGAGCGAGGAGGCAATTTAATAATGCAAAGTTCATATTGGGGATATTGGTTAATAGTACTAGGAGTAGCAATAGTAGGACTTAGTATTTCAGTGCAAGGAATGACAACCAATACAACACAAGATTATTATAGTTTAAAAGAGATAACAGATGCATCAATGTTAGAATCAGTAGATTATGGATATTATCGTGATTATAATGAAGTAAAAATAAATAAAGAAAAATTTATGGAAGTCTTTATGAGAATGTTAGTAGAAACAATGGGAGCTAACGATACATATGAAGTAAATTTTTATGGTATATATGAAGCACCACCAAAGGTAAGTGTAGAAGTAAAGAGCAACAGTGGAGCGAACTTTACGAGTGCAAATTATGATACAATATCAAGAATAGATGCAATAATCCAAATTCAAGCGGAACAAGTTGGTAGTGGAAATGTTAAAGTATCTTTTGATACTAATAAAGGAACTAAAATACCTCCACAAACTATACCAGATGGTGGTCCTGTGTCTAAGCCAACTGATCCAACAAGACCATGTTATAAATTCGTAGGTTGGTATGTTGACAGTGACTTAACTCAAAAATATAATTTTGGAACACCAGTTACAAGAAATTTAACTTTATATGCTAAATGGGAAAATAATGGTACATGTACAAATTATTATACTGTAACTTATGAATCAAATGGTGGTAGCAAAGTACCTTCAGAAACAGTATTAGAAGGTGATACAGCAACAAGACCAACTAATCCAACAAAAAAAGATTATTCATTTGGAGATTGGTATATAGATAATTCACTTACAACAGTTTATGATTTTAATACACCAGTTACTGAAAATATAACTTTATATGCTAAATGGGGCAAAGGTGAATTATATAATACTTATTGTAAAGTTGAAAAAGAAAAATATAATTCTTGGACTTATGCAGAGCATAAAACTAGTGGATTACCATACACTTATAAATGGACTATTAGATTTGATAAATTAACTAATGCTAAAAATATTAAAATATCTAATATAAACTATGTATCAGATTATAATACTTTCTATAAAGAATATATGAATAATAAAAGAATAACAATGGTTGATCAAAATGATGATTATGTAGGTTATGTAAATTCAGCTTCAATATTACAAGAACATGCTTTAAAGAGTAATAATTTTACAAAATCATTATCTAGTCCTTATTATAAAAATAATTATTGGTATGTTGATGTTACTATAAAAGTATCTAATTATAATGGAGTAAGTAAATATTATTTAGATGCTGCTAAAAACGATGTTTATTTTGTACCATTTACATTTGATGTAGAATATACAAATTTAAATGATTGTGTAGATGATAAAGCAAGCAATAGTTATAAATATACAGATTGTGATATTGATAAATCATTTTATAAATAATTGATAAGGAATGAAAGCTAGTAAGTTCATAAATAAAGGTTACAAATAGTACTTTGTTTATGGACTTTTTATATATAAAAATAAATAAAAAAATAAATTATTTATAAAAAATTATTATTTACTTTAATAAATACAAAATATGTTTAAAAAATAATTGGCTTAATTATTACTTAAGTTTTAAATTACAAGAATTTATTTTAAGCAATAAAACAACTTAAAAAAGTTGACTGGGGGGGGTTAAATGTTATAATTCATGATAGAGGTGAGTATATCATGAATTCTTTAAAAAAAGTATTAGTAGTATTAATTAGTTTTTTAATTGCTAGTCCTTTAGTTAAAGCAGAATGTGATGCTACAGAGGAAAATAGATTAAGAAGCTTAGCTATTAATGTTAAAACTAGTTATGAACCAGGTCAAGGTGAAGAATTATCACATGAAGATTTTAATCCACCAAGTGGTTTAACGGAAGAAGAAATTGAAGAATTATATAAAATTCCAGTTTATAAATCAGTATATCATGTTTATATAACTAATATAACAGAAGAATTATATGTAACAGTTTATGATGAAATACAAGATAAAACTACAACTTATCAATATAGTGATACAGATAAAGGTACATTAGTTATTGATCAAGAAGAATTTGAAATGATTGATCATTTCACAATTACTGTTTATAGTTCTGATAAAACACAATGTCCTGATACTAAGTTATATACTACATATTTAACAACACCAAAGTATAATCAGCTTAGTAATTATGCCATATGTGAAGGAGCAGAAGAATTTTATTTATGTCATGAATATTTATCAGTAGAACCTAATGCATCAGATGATTTTGAAACTTTAGTAGAAAATTTTAAAGCCGGTAAAATTGATAAAAGTGGTGAGAAAAAAGAAGATGAAAAAGCTAAAAGTAAAACTTTTGGAGATTTAATAAAAGAATATAAAGTGATTATTATAGGTGTAAGTGCGTTTGTTATTATAGTTGGTGCAACTGTTATTATAGTTGTAAAGAAAAAAAGAGGTAATAGAGTATGAAAAAATTTTTAAAAAAATTTAGTTTAGTTATTATCGCTTTTGTTTTTCTTTTTGTTTTTATAAATGAGGTAAAAGCAGCTGATTGTGCAGGTTTAGAAGGCTGTAGAATGACTAAAAATAGAAGAATTTTAATCGCAGGCGGAGCTGGAGAAGGCAATGCAAAACCTATTAGAAGTATTAGTTCTGCTACATCTGAGGATAGATATCGTGCAGTAAATATTAATTATAAAACTCTTGGAGTAAATCATTATAATACATATGCTCATGAAAATGTTTTTAGAGATAATTATTCTGCTATGTTTTGTATTGATCCTCAACATGAAGGCTATACTCATTTAATTGCTCGAAGATTTTTACTTAATCCAGGCAATGATTTAAAAGTTAATTCTTTTGATATGGCGGTTCTTAGTGTTGTTACTAACAGTGGTACTGGTTATATTGTTAATCCTTTAGCTTCATTGGCATATGAAAAAGAATATTTTTCAAGATTGCTTGCTGTTAGAACGTTGATATTATCATATAAGTATGAAACAGGTACAGGAGCTAGTATTGAGTATGCTAAGGACTTTTATGCTGGTTTTACAGTTGTTGATAGATGGCTTAAAGATCCAGATGTTTTAGATGCTTACCTTAAATTATCTCAAGCACTTATTGCTTCTGGTGATACAGGACTTAGATGGGAAAAATCATATGCCGCATACAGTAATTATAATTTTACAGGAGCTCCAGTAGATTTAGCTAAAACTTATTATCTTAGAGCTTTAAAAGAAGCATATAATTTTGTCAAAAATGGTTCTGGAAATTCTACTGTATCTCATAGTATTAAAGCTGAAGATAAAGAGATAGAAGAAAATAGTAATGGTGTTTTAGTAAAAAAAGATGTAGTTCATACTATAAAAGTTAAAGGAATACCTAAATCTGATAATAGTACGTTTGTAATTAATCCTCTTGCTTTTAAAGATAATAAAATTTATAGAGGTTTAACTGCTAAAATAACTAAAATACAAATTGGAGATTATGTAACTCAAGATGAAGCAGCGGTTCAAGCTTTATTAGGAAAAAATGTATTTGATATTTCAGGTACTGCTAATTTTGATTTCCAAAATGAAACTGAAATAAAAATAACAGTACATTTTGAAGGGTATCAAAGTTCAACTGATAAAAATATTCAAACTCTTGCTTGTTCAGATGCTAGTATTAATTATTATATTCCAATTACTTATTCAGGTAATATGTTTGGAAAATATTCCAAATATGTGGCAACTGTTTGGCAGTCTCAAACTTATGTAATGAATGGATATCAACAAAAAGTACAAAGATATATTGGAATAGAGGATAAAGGTGGAGAAGTAGAAGTAGATACTACAGAATTTACTAGTGAGAACGAAATTTATTTAATTGAAGAATGTGATTGTCCTAAATTACAAAAAGCTTGTGAAGAAAGTAGAGTTAAAAATAAATTTGGACGTTGGGTTAAAGATATAAATAGTCCTGAATGTCAAGAATTCTTTAATTCTAACTGTGGACCTTGTTATGATTTAGAGACAAAATGTGAATTTGGTGATGAAAATGCTTGTGAAGAAAAAGCTAAGGTATGTGAACCTGTTTGTAATGCTTCTTTTAGTGGTAATGCTAATTGTTGTGATTCAAGTGACGGAACTTTAATTGTTACTGATTCTGAAGATTTATCTAAGGATAATATTGAATATAAAATAGATGCTCCAGATGATGTTATGGGATGTTTTGTAAATTCAGTTGATAATCAATGTAACAAAGGAACAGATGGTAATAGTTGTACCGATATTAAAGGAGCTGAAGACGATAACGAAAATTCATATAATTTATATGATTCAAATAAAAATAAATATTGTCAAGTTTCTTGTACAGAAAGTTTTGCCATGAAAATGCCGGCAGCAAAACTTGTTAATGCTGGTAGATATTTTACATTTAAAGCAACAATAGAAGATACATTGGTATGTTATACTAATACAATTGATAGAGAACAATATAATAAAGATATGATTAAAAAACAAGAAGAATTATTAGCAGCATATACAGAATATTCAAAATGGAAAGCTTTAGATGAAGCAAGTATTCAAAGTAGACAAGATAGTAAGTCAGCATCTAATAGTTGTTGTTTAAGTAGTTCATCTTATGAATGTGGAACTGCGGAAAAACCTAAAACTTGTCATAGATGTAATAGTAGATGTCATGCAAGTGATAGTACTAATACTTGGACTGAGTATTATGTAAATGCTACATATGATGAATCTTATATTGCTAGTTATGATGAAGAAACAGGAACTGTTACGATTGGTACACGTAGTAGAAGTGCAGGATATGATGAAGATGGCCATAGAGATGGTTCATGTAGTAGTGGATGTTGTTATGCACATTGTACGAATGGTTCAAGTGGTAGTAATCGTACTTTAGCAAATAATATTGATAGAGAGCTTGCTAATGCTAAGCGAGAATTACAAGAAGCTCAAAATGGTATTAATGATTTAGCAGATGATTTTAATTCTTGTTCAGATTGGAATAAAGATATAGAATATGATACTGATAATGTTTCTTATGATTATCAAGAAGATTATTTAGAGAAAAATAGTTTAACAGGGGAAATGAAAGCAACAGTAAAAAAAGGTGATACTAAGTCATGGTATTGTAATTCTTCTGTTGATGAAACTGGTAAAGAAACTAATCGAGCTAAATTACAAGGTAAAAATTATGATAAATGTACTATTGATAATACCAAAAATTATAATGAAAAAAATGTTGATTATTTATATTGTGATACAACAGGATGTAAAACAAAACCTGTAGGGGTATCTACTTCTCGATATAAAAAATATGAAACAAAAATTACGGTTACTTATAGACCTAAGACTTTATTTTATAATATATATCCAAGTGGAGAAGTAATTATTAATGGAGAAGATAATCCAACAGCAACAGAAATAACTAATGGATTACCAGTTTCTTTAAAAACACAAAGAGGAATATATAAATATACAGTTAACGTTAAAAATTTAGGAGCTTTTTATGAAAATCAAAATGATAGTTATGGAAAATATATAGGTTCTGATAGTGCAGTTGTTTCAAAAGAAGGTTTTGTATATGCTTGTGCTTATTTAGTAAATATTCCAACTAAAGAAGGATGGGTATGTGATTTTGATGATTCATGTGAAAATGATTGTATATCTAACTGTCAAGGCCCAGGATGTAGTGATTCGGATAAAGATTTTTGTGATGGAGTAGATTGTGTATCGAGTTGTGTAGGAGTTGGATGTATATATGATAAAGATGCAGGAAGTTCATTACTTGAAAGAGTAGTATCATTAAATAATTTATTCCCTAATGGTACGGATTCATATAATTGGAATGCAGATATAAATACAAAAGCTTTAGATACTGTATTAGAAATAGAAGAAGCAGGAAATACAATATATGAGGAAGATCCGATTTTAAGTGTAACAATTAATCCAAGTATGGCTAAGCAAATAAAAGAATATAATAAACAAGAAGAAAATAACGGAGGCTATTCAAATGGTACTTTAGATTGTTATAAACTTGGTAATTATGAGGAAGCAGTATGTTATAGTTCATTTATAAATGATATATTAGATAAAAAATATGGTAATGATGTTGTAAATGATAAAAGTAAGATTAAAGATGATAAATATCGTACTAGGACAGATGTAGAAATAAATGCCAATAGTAATAAAGATACTTATTTTAAAGGATGGCAAGATGTAAGTGATAATTATATGCTTGGACCTTCTTGGAAATAAAATGTAGAAAAAATTAAAAGAATCAAATAATATAAAAATTTGGTTCTTTTAGTGTGCCGTGCATGGCATATATCTAGTTGGTGAAAGTCCAATACACGCGTAGGTATCAACGAAGTGTTAGGG
>CANQMC010000071.1 GCA_947624855.1 uncultured Bacilli bacterium
TTATCTTCCATATTTAAAGATTTTAAGATAGAATTAGATATAGACATAAACAACTTCCTTTACTGTTTTTCAAATATTTTATCAGGACATGTTGTTTATGTCTATTTTTTTGTCTAAAAAAGAAGTGATGAATTTTATTCCATCACCCCTTAATGTTTAAGAACCATTTTTTCTTTAAATATATAGATAAAATTGCTAAATCAGATGGATTAACTCCACTTATGCGGGATGCTTGAGAAATAGTTTTAGGTCTAATTTTTTCAAGTTTAGTTCGAGCTTCATTAGCTAAATTTGGGATATCTTGATAATTTATATCATCAGGAATTATTTTTTCTTCTAATTTTAACATTTTTTCGGCTTCTTTATAAGCTTTAGCAATATATCCTTCATATTTTATTTCAATTTCTACTTCTTCTAAAATGTTTTCATTATAATCTAAGTTTATTAATTCTTTTATTAAATTAATATTTATTTCAGGTCGTTTTAATAAAGTATTTAAAGAAACACTAGAATTTGGAATATCTAAGTTGTGATTTTTAAATATTTCTTTAGTTTTAGAATTTAAACTTAAATTAGTTTTTTTAAGTAATTCTTTAATATCATTAATAGATTTAATTTTTTCTTTTAATTTTTGATAACGTAATTCATCAATTGTACCATTTTTATAACCTATTTCTCTTAGTCTTAAATCAGCATTATCATGACGTAAAATTAAACGAAACTCGGCACGAGAAGTAAGCATACGATAAGGTTCTTTAGTTCCTTTAGTGACTAAATCATCTATTAATACACCAATATAGGCTTCATTTCTTTTTAATATTAATGGTTCTATATTATTTATTTTATGATGAGCATTTATACCGGCGATTAAACCTTGGGCTGCAGCTTCTTCATAACCACTTGTTCCATTTATTTGACCAGCAGTAAATAAATTTTCAATTATTTTATTTTCTAAAGAGGCTTGCATTTGCATAGGATCTATCGCATCATATTCAATTGCATAAGCATATTTAGTAATAACAGCTTTTTCTAAACCTTTTAAAGAATGTACTAATTGCTCTTGAATATCTCGAGGCATAGATGTTGAAAAGCCTTGTAAATACCATTCATCATAATAAATACTTTCAGGTTCTAAAAATAATTGATGACGTTCTTTATCAGCAAATCTGACAATTTTATCTTCAATTGATGGACAATAACGAGGACCAATACCAGTTGCATATCCACCATACATGGCTGATTTGGATAAATTATTTTTAATTATTTCATGAGTTTTAGAATTGGTATATAATAAATAACATCTTTGTTGATTATTAATATCATATAATGGCTCGATATCATGAGAAAATGTATAATATTTGTCATCACCTGTTTCAATTTGCATAACATCAAAGTTGATTGAATCTTTTTTTATACGTGGTGGTGTTCCTGTTTTTAAACGTTGAATAGATAATCCTAATTTTTTTAAATTATCACTTAAATGATTACTTCTTTTTTCACCATGAGGACCACTTGGAGTATTTTCTGAACCAATTAAAATATTACCTTTTAAATAAGTTCCAGTAGTTAAAATAACTGCTTTACTATTTATTTTAGTATTATCTTCTAAGATAACGCCTGTTACTTTATTATTTTCTATTATTAAATCTTCAACTAAACCTTCAATTATGGTTAAATTTTTAGTATTTTTTAAAGTTTTAAGCATAATTTTAGGATATACTTTTTTATCAGCTTGAGCTCTTAAACTACGAACAGCAGGGCCTTTACCATTGTTTAACATTTTAATTTGGAAATGAGATTTATCGGCAACGATACCCATGATTCCTCCTAGAGCATCAATTTCTCTTACAATTATTCCTTTAGCTGTTCCTCCAATTGAAGGATTACAAGGCATATCGGCTATATTGTTGATATTAGCTGTTATTAAAGCAGTTTTTAAACCTAAAATTGCGCCAATGTGAGCAGCTTCACAGCCAGCATGACCTCCACCTACGACGATTAAATCATACATATCTTCACCTCCTATTTTCCTAAACAAAATTTACTAAATAATGTATCTAATAATTCATCTTGATAAGATTCACCAGTTATTTGACCTAAAATATCCCAGGCTGCTTTTATATCAATAGCTATCATATCAACAGGTATATTTTTTTTTGTACTTTTAAGAGCATTTTCAATATGATTTAAAGCTTTTTTTATTAAATCTAAAATTCGGGTACTTGATATTATTTCTAAATTATTTGTTTTAATTTCTTCTAAATTAAATAACTCTATTATTTTATTTTTAAGTTCTAATAAACCATTTTCTTCAATAGTATTTCCTATAATATAATCTTTTTTAATTGGTAATTTATTTGGTAAATCAGATTTATTAATAAAGGTTATATGAGTTTTATTTTTAATTTTGGTTATTATTTCTTTATCTTCTTTAGTAAGTTCTTCATTATTATTTAATACATGAATTATTAAATCGGCATTATCTATTATAGCAAAAGATTTATCAACACCTATTTTTTCAACAATATCATTAGTTTTTCTTATACCAGCAGTATCTATAAAGTTTAATTTAATTCCTTTTAATTCAACTGTTCCTTCCACTATATCTCGGGTTGTGCCGGCTATATCAGTTACAATGGCTTTATTTTCATTTAAAAAAGCATTTAAAAGACTACTTTTACCAACATTAGGGCGACCTACAATTGCTACTTTTATTCCATTAGTTATTATTTTACTGGTTTTAGCTTCATTTAATAAATTTGTTAATTCTTCTTTAATAATATTTAATTTAGGTGGTAAATTATCAATAGTTATTTCTAAAGCATCTTCATATTCAGGATAATCAATATTTACTTCAATATTTGCCATTAATTCAATTATAATATCTCGAACTTTTTTTATTTTTTTAGATATACGACCACTTATAGTATTTAAGGCTAATTGCCGCTCTAGATCAGTTTCCGAATTAATTAAACTAGATACTGCTTCAGCTTCTACTAAATCTATGCGACCATTTAAAAAAGCTCGTTTTGTAAATTCACCAGGTTCAGCAGCTCTAATACCATTTTCTAATAAAATTTCTAAAACTTTTTTGGTCGTGGCAATACCTCCATGAGTATTTATTTCGACAATGTCTTCTTTAGTATAAGTTTTAGGAGCACGCATAACTGATATTAAAACTTCATCAATTATTTCATTATTTTTTATAATATGGCCATAGTGAATAGTATGACTTTTAACTTTATTTAAATTTTGGCCATCAAAAATTTTGGCTACTTTAGAAATAGCTTCATTTCCACTTATTCGGATAATTGAAATAGCTCCAATGCCTAAAGCGGTTGAAATAGCACAAATAGTATCAAACATACTAATCACTTCCTTAAAGCTTTTATATTATAGCACGTTTTTAGGACTTTGACAAATAATTTAAAAAAGAAAAAACCTCAATAAATGAGGTATAAAAGAAAAATGTTTTTAACGTTTACTGAATTGTGGTGCTCTACGAGCTTTTTTAAGACCATATTTTTTACGTTCTTTAATTCTGGCATCACGAGTAAGAAAGCCATTTACTTTTAAAATTTTACGATATGAATCTTCTCTGGTTTGGTCAGTGTTAGCATCAAATTCAAGTAAAGCACGGGCAATACCTAAACGAATAGCACCAGCTTGACCAGAATATCCTCCACCTTTTACAGTAACATCAATATCAAAACGATTTTCATTATCAGTTACAGTTAAAGGTTGTTTTAAATCCATTACTAAGATTTGATTTGGGAAATATTCATTAACATCTATACCATTAACGGTGATATTCCCGGTGCCCCCAGTTAATTTAACTTGAGCAGAACTTCTTTTACGACGACCTGTCGCAGTCCATATTTGTTTAGCCATTAATAATACCTCCTAATCAATATTTAAAGTTTCAGGTTTGTTAGCTTCATGTTTATGATTTGCATCAGCATATACAAATAATTTTTTACCCATTTTACGACCTAATGGTCCATGAGGTAACATACCTTTAATAGCTCTTTCTACCATTTCTTCTGGATATTTTTCAATCATAGTTTTGGCATTTCTTTCTCTTAATCCTCCTGGATAACCAGAATGATTATAATACATCTTATCTTCTAATTTATTTCCTGTTAAATTAACTTTAGATGCATTAATAATAATTACATAGTCGCCACAGTCAACATGAGGAGTATAAGTTACTTTATGTTTTCCTCTTAAAATTGTTGCAGCTTTGGTAGCAAGACGACCTAAAGTTTTACCTTCAGCATCAATTACATACCATTTACGTTCAATATTTTCTTTTGGTTGCATGAATGTCTTCATATTTATTTCCTTTCATTTGTGTTTTTGTTACTTTTGCTTTCCCAGGGCATAATAACTCCAACAAATAAAATGTACCATTTAAAATTATATGTAAAATAGAGGCATTTGTCAAATAAAAATTGCATTTTTTTGAAATTTTTTTATTTTTTTTAATAATATATTTTATTTAAATATAAACCTTCAGGTACTGCAGTACTAAATTGTTTAGGTATTTGGGGATTATTTAAGGCATTTTCTACTTCTTTTAATGTCGTATTTTTTCGACTAACATCAAGCATAGCTCCTACTAAATTACGAACCATATAGCGATAAAAACTAATACCTGTAAATTTTATTTCTAATATTTCTTTTTTAATTTTAAAAGTTATATTATAAATTAAACAATTATAATTATCGCGAGAACCTGAAACAAAATTTTGAAAATTATGAGCTCCTATAAATAATTTAGCACATTTTTTCATTGCTTTGATATCTATTTGATAATTAGGTTCATATGTATAATCTTTAAGTAAAGGATTATATTCTCCTAAATTTATTTTATAAATATATTCTTTTTTAATGGTATTAAATCGAGCATGAAAATCTTTATTAACTTTTTGTACATTAGTTATATAAATATAAGGTTTTACTAATCTATTTAAAGCATTTTTTAAATTATTTGGTTCTATATCAATATCTAATTTAAATGAAGCTTTTTGATCATAAGCATGTACTTTACGATCAGTTCTTCCAGCTCCTTTAATTAATACTTCTTTTTTATTTATTTTAGTTAAAGCTTCTTCAATTGTTTTTTGAACTGTAAGTTTATTATTTAACCTTTGAAAACCATAAAATTTAGAACCATCATATTTAATACTTATTAAATAATTCATATTATTCTCCTTTAAGGCGATATATTGCTTTTAATAAATCTAAAACATTTTTATAATTAGCTATTTTTATATCTTTTTCATGAAGAAGATTAGTAAATTCTTTTATTTTAGGTATATTAGAAATTGGTATATCATAATACTCTTCTTTGGTATAAGTGTTTATATCTTCATTGTTATCAACATAAAATATAGAATGACAAATATCCCAAATAAAAGTTAAATCATTAGTGAATATTAATATTGTTTTAGCATATTTTTTTGATAATTTTTTAAATAATCGTTTATAGTTTTCTTTTTCTTTATCTGTTAAACCTTTTTCAAAATAATCTAATATTATATAAGGTTTATTTTCAATTAAACTTTTTGCTAAAGATATTATTTTTATTTCACTTTCGGATAATTCATTTATTTTTTTATTTAAATATGTTTCATTTAACATAACTATTTTTAATGCTTGAAGAGATTTTTCACTGTTTAAATATTCTTTAACAGTATCTTTAAATTTATAATTTGTTACTATACTATAATTATTGTTATTGGTAGTTATATTAATATTACCTATTAAACCATATATTTCATTTTGTTTTTTATTTGCTAATATTCTTGTTAATTCCATAAATCATCCACCAAACTTTTATTATCATAATAGATTTTATTTATTAAGCCATAATATTTTAAAGCACTTGATAATTCAATTATAAATGGTAAATTATAACCTAATTTTTTAATTATTTTTTCTTCTTTTAATATATCTTTAGCTAATCCTTCCATGATTATTTTATTTTCATGTATTATTATTAAATAATCTAATAATAAGGTTTCTTCTATTTCAGTAGTATAATTTATAATTGTTTTATTTTTAGATTCTAGATACTTTATTACTTTTAATTTAAATTCTTGATCAAAATATGTTAAAACATTAAAAAATACAATTGTATTTTTGGAACTTGTTAAAGCATTTAAAATATTTATTTTTATTTCATCTAGTTTGGTTAAATTCTTTTTTCTTAATAAATATAAACAAGAAAATTCATTTAATATATCAAATGATATTAAATTTAAATTAGTAATATTCCCAATAGAAACTATTTCAGCTTTAGAGTTTATATATTCTAAAGCATCGGTATTATAATTATAATTTGAAGGACATAAAATTGTTGTTTCTGGATTAGTTATTTTATACATAAAAATCCCCTCTTTAATTAGAATATATTATCACATTTAGAGGATTTAGTCAATAAATTTGGTCTTTTTCAGCTAAAAAGAGTAAAAAATAAAATAAATTTCTTCGCAAAGAATTTTGATATAATATGTACATAATAAGG
>CANQMC010000072.1 GCA_947624855.1 uncultured Bacilli bacterium
AAAAAGCATTAGAAAAATTAAAAAGTGAAGGAGTTATAAAGGATTATGTTTTAGAGTTTTTTTCAGAAATTGATAAAGATGCAATTAAAAGTTATTGTGCAATTCATAATATAGATGAAAAATTAAATTTAGGTAGTATAGTTGATATAAAGGGAAAAGATTTACCATATTGTGATTTATGGATAGGAGGATTTCCATGTCAAGACATTTCTTGTGCAGGAAAAATGAAAGGATTTGATATTACAAGTTCTACTAGATCAAGTTTAGGTTGGGAAATGATTAGATTACTCGGAGAAGTAAAAGAGAAACCACACTATGTAATATTTGAAAATGTTGCTAATATTACTAGTAAGGCATTTAAATCCACACTAGACTTGTTTAAACAGGATTTAATTAGTTTAGGATATACATTATATGATAAAGTATTAAATGCTACCGATTATGGAGTACCGCAAACAAGAAAAAGATATTTTCTTGTTGCTATATTAGACAAGAATAAAAAATTTAGTTTTATAGAAGGCACAGGATGTTCAAAAACATTATTAGATTATTTAGAAAGAGAAGTAGATGAAAAATATTATTTAACTACAAGTAAATATAAAATGATTAATAATAAAATTATATTTAATAAAAAGAATAATTCTGATAGAAAGTATGAAGTAGATTTAAAAAAGTATAATACAGGTAGTGTTTGTGGTAAAGACAAAAATTGCAAGTTTGCTCAATCTTCTAGAGTATTTTCACAAAATGGATATGCACCGACACTCACAGCGAATAATACATCTGATAATTGTAAAATTTTAGTAGAGGAGGTTTAAATATGAGAATTAGAAAATTAACATCTAAAGAAGCATGGAGACTTATGGGTTTCAGTAATGAGGATTATAATAAAGCAAAAAGAGTATGTGCAGAAACTTATTTATATCACCAAGCTGGAAATTCAATAGTAGTAGATGTGATTTATAATGTGTTGAAATCAATTTTTGAATTAAAATAAATATTTTTTGGTTAAAATGAGCTAACATGTTGGTTAGTATTTAAAGAAAAATGAAAATATGATATAATTAATATTAGCAAAGCAAAGTATTAAAATATTATTATTGTAAAAATGGAGGTGTAATATAATGAAAACAAATCTTATCTATTTTGTACATGGAACAACATATGATAATGCTAATAAAAAATGCTCTGGTTGGAAGCAAGTAGAGTTAAATGATTTAGGTAGAGAACAGGCAGCAAATCTGGGAAAAATTAATTCAAAAATTAAGTTTGATGTAATTTTTACTTCTGATTTAGTTAGAACAATAGAAAGTGCAAATATCGCTTTCCCAAATGTACCAAAAATTCAAGATAAAAGATTAAGGGAATGTAATTATGGTGATTTAGATGGTGAAGATAAAAATCTTATTGTATATGAAAAACATGTTAACGAACCATTTCCAAATGGAGAATCTCTTAAAGATGTTGAAAAGAGAATTAAAAGTTTGATTGATGATATTTTAAAAGATTATAAAGGAAAAACTATCGGTATCGTTGCACATAGAGCTCCACAATTAGCGTTTGAAGTTATAACTAAAAATATAAGTTGGGAAGAAGCAAATAAAAATGATTGGAGAAAAACTGGCGATTGGCAACCAGGTTGGGAATATAATATTGATTAAGTTGAAAATATCAATTATTAAAAAAGTAATTTAGTATTGGAGAAAATATGATAAAAATAATTGCATTTGATTTTGTCGGTGTTCTTGTTAATGAAAAAGATGTTGAGTTATCTGATATAGAAGTACAATTGGAGAGAATGTTTGGTCCAAATATAAATGATTCTGATTATTTGATTAAAGCAAATAGTTTAATAGAAGATGCATCTGATATCATTAACATAACAGAACTTTTGATTAATAAAATATATAAAATAAGAGATAAACATCTATTTGAAAAAATAAAAAGAAGGTATAAAAATATTAAAATAATTGTAGCTACAAATCATTTATCATTTGTTAAAAAGTTTATTATAGATAATTTTGACGCTACTTATTTGGATGACATAATAATATCTGCAGAAATTAATAAGATTAAACCAAATGCAGATTTTTACGAATACATATTAAATCGGTATAATATTACACCAAAAGAATTATTGTTTATTGATGATAATATTGATAATATTAAAAGTGCTAATAGTCTAAAAATAAATACCATCAAAGTTGAAAAAAGTACAAATCTTTTTTTTGAAATAACAAAGGTTATTGATAACTGTACTTTTGTTAATTGAAACGTTTAATGAGGTGAGTGAAATGACAAATTATGAATGTGTTATAGCTACTAAAGAACTAATTATAAAAAAATGGGATGAAGAGATTTTAAAACATAATAATTCAGAATTATGGAAAAGTTTTAAAGAAAAGTCATTGAGGAATATTAATACAAGAATAGTTTATATGGGATTGTTAAATGGAAATATAATTACTGAATGTACAGCAATAGTATCTAAAAATGATTTAGATATGCAAAATAAAGATAGCTTAGTAGGTGATGGGAGAGCATATTTAACTGCTTTTAGAACAAATAAAGAATTTGAAAATCAAGGATATTTTTCAAAATTATATAAATTTATGGAAAATGATTTAAAAAAAAGGGACTTTAATTATTTGACAAAATAAAAAAATATGATAAAATATAACACGATTATTTAATTAGTTTATTGTTAATTCGTTTTGGAGGAGGAGGACCTTATTTTAGGTCCCCCTTTTTCTATTTCTATAAAATTATTTTAATGAATTGGTTGGTGATAAATATGGAAAAAAGAGAAAAATTTTTGGAATCAAGAGACAATACAAAGAGAGAAAGTGAATATTGGGGTAATGATGATTTTAACGATATAGATGATGACTATTATAAAGCATACGAAAAAAGATACCAACAGGTATATAAACATAATTATCTTTGGTCTTCAAAAGAGCCAACACCAGATGTTATTGAAACAATATTAAAAGAAAAAATATCATCAAATGCAAAAATACTAGAACTTGGTTGTGGCGAAGGCAGGGATGCTATATTTCTTCTTAATAAAAATTATGATGTTCTTGCTGTTGATTATTCAAATACAGTTATAGAAAAATGTAAGGAATTGTCTAATTATAATTATAATTATAATGATAAATTTAAACAATTTGATATTATTAATGATACTTTAAATGATAAATTTGATTTTATTTACTCTATAGCGGTTATTCATATGTTTGTTAATAAGGAACATAGAAATAAATTTTATAATTTTATATATAGCCATTTGAATAAAAATGGTATTGCTTTAATAGTATCAATGGGTGATGGTATAAAAGAATATAAATCAGATGTAACTAAATCATTTGATGATGTCGAAAGAGTTGTAGTCAACAATGATGAAAAAATTAATATCGCTACTACATCTTGCAATATAGTTAATTGGAATACATTTGAACAGGAACTACTAAACAATGATTTAGTTGTAAAAAGAAAATGGATTTCAGAAAAAATACCCGAATTTAATCCAGCTATGTGTGTTGTTGTTTGTAGAAAGGAGTGATGATTTTATGGCATCAGTATGGCAAAATAACAAATTGTTAAGAAAATGGGAAAGAAAACATTTTAAAGAAAATGCAAATTCAATTTCAGGAAGAATTATTAATGAAATAAAGGATGATGATGAGATTTATACATTAGAAATAGCTACATTGCTTAACAAAATGAATTTAATCAAATTAAAACAATTATTTACTGATGATATAACAGTAGAAATTGCAACAAATAAGAAAATTAAAAAAACAATAATATCTTTTTGGAATAATATAGAAAGGGAAAATCAAATATGAAAAGAAAGCTAAAAGTAGTAGGTCAAATATTCATAAGTGTTTCTTTAGTAATAATATCATTTTTGAGTGTTTATAATTATTATCAAACTCAAAAAGATGAAAAAATGATAAACGATTACATTGAGGAAACTAAAATGGTAGATGAAGAAGAAATAGAAGAAGAACAACCAGAAATAAAAAAAGAATATCAACAAGAAATAAATTATACAGCAGTTTTAGAAATACCTAGTATAGATTTAAAAAGAGGTGTAGTTGATAGCACTAAGAACTTTAGCTCGATTAATTATGCTATAAGTGTTGATGGACATAGTAATTATCCTGACAAAGAGGGTAATTTTATTTTATATGCACATTCTGGGAATAGTAACATTTCTTATTTTAAGAAATTAATAAATGTTAATATTGGTGATAGTGTTTATGTTTATTATAAAGGGGTTAAATATAATTATGAAATCACCAATAAATATGATATAGAAAAAACAGGCAAAGCAGATGTTTTGCTTAGTAATAGTGATAAATATATAACATTAATAACTTGTAATCCAAATAGAAAAGGTTATCAAGTAGTTTTAATAGGTAAACAAACTAATCAAATTAAATATTAATTTTAATGAATAAAAGGGGGTTTTATTTTGAAAGGAAAAGAAGAAAAGAAAAATAAAGAGAAAAAAAGAAAATGGACATGGGAATTAACAGAAACAATAAATCCCATGTTATCAGAAGATGAAATAAGTGATTTAATTAATAAAAAGTTGGCATATATCATTGTAGAAATGGAACATAATCCTGTATCTTATCTAAAATTTGATAAAAATACAGGAAAGTTGCTGTAAAAAAGGCAATTACGCGGTATAATTGTGTTATGTATTATTAGGCATTTATATATCAAAAAAGTATATAACTTCAATCTCAAATGGAGGAGTTATATAAAATGATATTAAATGTTATTAAGGAAGGTGAATATACAAGTAATAATACAGGTAAATTAAAAAATAAAACTAAGGATTCAAATGTTGATAAAGTACAATTAAAGAGAATTAAAGAACTTTTAAATGAAAGTAAATTAAGATATGTTTCAGCTAATGTTAGACATCTTTTAGGTTTAACAAAACCAGATGATCCAGATTGCTTTACAAAAGCAAAAAATATTGTACGAAGGGTTGTTCAAGTTGGAGAAAAATTTAGAGTAATTCTTTATATAAGATTATCACAAGAAGATGGTGATCTTGAAGATGGAGATGTATCTGGAAGTATCAAAAACCAATTACTATTTTTACTAGACGAATGTGAAAAGAGAGGTTGGGTTGTCGTTGGTATCTTTTGTGAAGAAGATATTAGTGGTGTAGATGATAATAGACCAGAATGGTTAAAATCTATTCGTTTTGCAGAAGTTGGAAATACTGAAATAGTTTTATGTAAAAGTCAATCAAGATTTACTCGTTCAATGGAAATGGTAGAGAAATATTTACATAAATGTTTTCCAGAATGGAATGTTAGATTTTTGGGATTAGTAGATAATTCTGATACTGATGTTGTTGAAAATAAAAAATCAAGACAAATAAATGGTCTTGTTAATGAGTGGATGGTTGAAGATACATCAAAAAATACAAGAGCTACTTTAAATAGTATGAAAAGAAATGGACAATTCACAGGAAGTTTTGCACCTTATGGATATTTTATAGATCCGAATGATAAACATCACTTAATACCGGATCCACATGCAAGACAAGCTATAAAAATTATGGCTGGTATGTTGAAACAAGGCAAAAGTATGCAATCAGTAATAGAAGTTCTTATGAGAAAAAAATTCTTAACACCAGCAGATTATAAGACATCATTAGGTATTCCAATCAATCGAGGTACTATTATTAAAAGTATTAGATATAAGGTTGAAGAAGGCGAAACATTACAATCCATAGCAGACAAATTCTATGTTACTAGACAAGAAATAAAGGAAAAGAGTCAATTAACTACTAATAAAGTAAAAGAAGGAGATATATTGATTATTCCTCATAAACAAAAATGGACAGGACACATGATTAGAAAAATAGTAACAGATGAAACACAAATAGGATCTTTGGTACAAGGTAAAACTGAAAGAACAAGTTTTAAAAACAAAAAACCAATACCAAAACCCAAAGAAGAATGGATTATTGTTCCCCATTGTCATGAGGCAAATTTAGATTTAGAAACATTTAATGCTGTTAATGCTTTATTTAAAGAAAATACTAGAAATAGAAGTCAAAAGAATGGAGAAGTTCCATTATTCTCAAAAAAAGTGTATTGTGCTTGTTGTGGTAAAGCATTTAATAAAAATAGTGCACATGTAAAAGAAGGCACAAAAGAATATTTACAATGTAGAGGTAATTCAGCTCAAAATGGACATATCTGTGATAATAGTGAAACAGTTGATTTAGAAGAATTAAAAACTTATGT
>CANQMC010000073.1 GCA_947624855.1 uncultured Bacilli bacterium
ATTATTTGGCATAGAATAGATTAGAAAGGTGATTTATATGTATAATAATCTAGGATATAATAGAGCAAGAAATATGCCTAATGGTTATGGTGATAGACAATTTTTCTTTCCTTTTTTAACCGGAGCTTTAGTGGGAGGAGCAGCAGTTGGACTTACAAGACCACGACCAATTTATAATGTAGCACCAAATGGAGGTTATGGACCTGGTCCAAGGCCACCATATTATGCTCCAGGGGCACCATATTCTTATTATTCTTATGGAGGATATATTCCAAGACCTTATTAAGTTTTATCTCGTTATAAAACTTTTTTTTACATTTAAAACTAAACGAAACTATACACTTGCTTTAAAATGTGGTAAAATATTAAGTAGGTGATTTTTTTATGGAAGAAATAGTTAAATATTTAATTCAGAATAAAATTACTATTGCGACAATGGAATCTTGTACAGGTGGATTACTTGCTAGTATGATTACAGATATTCCTGGGGCTAGTGATATATTAAAATTTAGTGCAGTTACTTATTCTAATGAATATAAAATTAAAATGGGAGTAAGTAAGGATGTTATTGATAAATATACAGTTTACAGTGAACAAGTTGCTAAAGAAATGGCTTACAATATTGCTAAATTTGCTGATAGTAGATTAGGAGTAGGAATTACGGGTAGACTTACAAGTAATATTTTAGAAGAAAAAAGTGTCGATTTATGTATATATGATAGTAAAAATGATAAATATTATCATTGTTTTAAAAAATTAGAAAAAGAAAATAGAAAAGAAAATAAATTAGAAGTTATAGAAGTTTTTGTTAAATTATTTAATTCGACAAATTTTTAAATAAAAATATGATATCTTATTTATGGTGATATAAATGAAGGTTAAAATATTTGATGAATCACATGAAAAAGATTTAGAAATGGATATTAATAATTTTATTGAAAGTTTAGAAGGAGAAATAATTGATATTAAATTTCAAACAGCAATATCAGTTTTTGGTGAAGAACAAATATATTGTTTTAGTGCAATGATTATTTATACAAAATAGTAGGTGATATTTTTTGAAAAAAAATTCTTTTATTGAAGGAACTATAATTGCTACTATAGCTATTATAGCGGTTAAAATTTTGGGTATGCTTTATGTTATTCCTTTTTATGCAATTGTGGGAGTGCAAGGAGCAGCTTTATATGCTTATGCTTATAATATTTATAGTTTATTTTTAGAAATTTCTACAGCGGGAATACCTAATGCTGTTAGTAAATTAATAAATGAGTATAATACTTTAAATAAACAAGAAGCTAAAATTAGAACTTTTAGAATTGGAAGGAGATTACTTAGTTTTATTGCCATTGTGGCTTTTATAATTATGTTTATTTTTGCTCCTCAAATATCTTCTTTAATTATTGGAGATTTAACGGGAGGAAATACTATAGAAAGTGTAACTTTTGTTATTAGATGTGTGTCATTTGCTATACTTATTTTTCCATTTTTAAGTGTAACAAGAGGATTCTTTCAAGGTCATAATATTATATCAGTTTCTTCTTTTTCTCAAGTTATTGAACAATTAGCTAGAGTTACGGTTATTATTGGAGGAAGTTATATTGCTCTTAAAGTTTTGCATTTAAGTTTAACCCATGTAGTTGGAGTAGCAGTTTTTGGTGCTTTTATTGGGGGTGGGTGTGCTTTATTATATGTTTATAATAAACTTTATAAAAATAAAAAACAGTTTAGTTTAGATAAAGAATTTAAAGAAAAAGATGATGTAAGTAATAAAGAAATAATTAAAAAAATATTTAGATATGCTATACCAGTTGTAGTAATAAGTATTGCTTTTACAATTTATAATAATGTTGATATGATCTTAATACTTAGAACAATGGATTTTTTAGGTTATAGTGCTAATAATGTAGAGTTTATAGCGACCGGTATGTCTACTTGGGCTATGAAAATTAGTATTGTAGTGACTTCGATTGGACTTGGTTTATCTTCAAGTTTAATTCCTCATATGGTTGAATCATTTACATTAAATAATTTTGATGATATTAATGATAAATTTAATAAAGCTATTCAAATAATATTTTTTGTATCTTTACCAATGTGTGTAGGTATTTCTTTATTAAGTGGTTCTATTTGGAGTGTTTTTTATGGTCATAATGATTTAGGAACTAAAATACTTGCGATATCAATATTTGCAACTTTATTTGCTAATTTATATTCAATATCTAATTATACTTTACAAAGTATTAATAGATTTAAAGTAGTTTATGTAAGTGCTATAAGTGGATTATTATTAAATACAGTTTTAGATGTTCCATTTATGTTATTATTTAATTATTTACATTTACCTGCTTATTTTGGAGCAACAGTAGCTTCCATGGTAGGACTTAGTATGACAGTATTTATTGCCATGATGGTTTTAAGAAAAGATTATAAATTTAAATATGGTGAAATAAAAGATGTAGTTGGTAAGACTTTAATACCTCTTTTAGCTATGATTATTATAGTGGTTTTATTAAAATTAGTTATACCAATTAATTTAGATAATAAAATGGCTTGTGTTTTATATATAGCAGTTATATCTTTAATTGGCGCTTTAGTATATTTTGTTATTAGTTATAAAATGAAATTAATTGATAAAATATTTGGTGATGATTTCTTATTAAAAATAAAAAATAAATTTAAAAAAAGTCTAAAGTTTTAGACTAATTAAACCATATAAACATTGGTGTTATTTTCAATGTCATCAGTGCTATATAAAGTGGAGCTTTCAAGTTTTGTTAAACGAGTGTCAAGACGATTATATTGTCTTTCAAGTTTAGATAAACGAGATTCAAAATCATTATAATCATAATTTTGATTTTGATTTAAGTTTTGATTAAAAGATGGGTTGAAGTTTTGGGGCATACCGTTTGGTATAGGTCCAGCATAATAGCTTTGATTACTGTAGCTAGCAGTACCATATGGTTGGTAACCTGTTTGATTCATAAAACCTGATTCTTGAAAAAAAGTATTTCGATCTTTTTTCATATCCACGTTCCTTTCAATTTTATTATATGCAAATGATAGAAAGTAGTGATTTTTATGCGACTTAGAAATTTAAAAGAAAAAGAAACTTATATAAATAATTGTAATTATTTAATTAAAGATTATAAAAGTAATATTGGTAATTGGAGTAAAATATTTAAAAATAATAATCCTATTCATTTAGAAATTGGAATGGGAAAAGGGGATTTTATTTATAATATGGCTCTTAAATATCCCAATGTTAATTTTATTGGAATAGAAAAATATACAGGAGTTATAGCGCGCGCGATAAAAAAATATCCTGAAGCTTTAAATAATTTATTAATTATTAATATGGATGCTTTAGAATTATTAAATGTTTTTCATAAAGAAATAGATACAATATATCTTAATTTTAGTGATCCTTGGCCAAAAGAAAGACATAAAAAAAGAAGACTTACAAGTGAAGAATTTTTAAATATTTATCAAAATATTTTTAAAGGTCAAAATCATATTATAATGAAAACAGATAATTTAGGATTATTTGCTAGTTCTTTAGTTAGTTTAAGTAATTTTGGATATAAATTTATTAATGTTAATTTAGATTTAAGTAACAGTGATATTCCTAATGTTTTAACAGAATATGAAGCTAAATTTATTAAAGAAGGAATTAAAATAAATTATTTAGATGCTATAAAAAGGTGATATAATGGAAAGTATAAATAAAGGTGCTTTAGGTATTAGATATTTGATTAAATATGGTTTAGATGGTACTAAAGATAGTTTTAAAGTTGTTAAAGATTGTTTAATGGAAGTTAAATTATGGATATTAATTACTTTTTTAGCTAATAATAATGACTATTTAGGTGATTTAATCCCAGATTATATTTTAGCTAATTTTTTTCAAAAAGAATTAATAGATTTAATATTGAAAAATAATCAAAAAATAGATTATGGAGTAGGTTATTATGCTAAAACTAATCTTAGTTATGAAGAACAATTTAAATGTATTAGAAATGCTTTAGCTCATGGTTCTTTTAGTTTTAAAAATGGTATTATTAAAATTGATATTAAAAATTATCAAGCAAGTTTTGATATTAAATGGTTAGAAGCTTTAGTAATTGTAACACTTTCAAATAAAACTTATAATTTAGAAAAAGGAATGTATGATTATTCAATTATTGCTACTGTTCCTAATTTAACTGATGATTATGATCAATTTTTAAAATATATTGAAACTGGTTTAGTAGGATTTTATAAAATAACAGCTTTAACAGGTAATAAAGAAAAAGTTAAAAATAGTATGCCTCAAGTAGAACTTAAACTTGAAGAGTGTTCTTTTGATTTATTACAGCAAGTGGTAAGAGATGTTTTAAAACAAGTGCATCTTAAATCAAATTCAGGTTATGATGGTTTAAAAGAACAAAGAGAAATTAAATTTAAATTATTAGAGAAAGCTTTAAATAACTGTGTAAAATTAGATTTTGTAAAAATAGATTTAAATAATGAAATTTTTAAAAATAAAGATTTTCAAAATTTATCTTTTGAAAGTAGGCTTCGTTATTTAATAAATAATTTAAAATATGATACAAGATATCTTTATAATACGATTGTTATTAATACATTATTAGAAAATTTAGAATATATTAAAAATGATAAAGAAATTAGTTTAGAAGATTTAATGATGCTTAAAGATTGTTTAAATTTTTTGATTAAAGTATATGCTAATATATTATTTGAAACTGGTTTAGTGGGAAATAAAACAAATTTGTTAAAAGAATATCCAATTAATGTTAAGTTTGTTCATGCTAAAGTTATTTATAAAAGTTATATTAAAGCTATTGAAAAATATTACCGAGAATTATTAGATCATGATGGTAGTAAAAATGATATAACAGAAGCTTTAAATTTACTTAAGCAATATACTTTGAATTTAGAAAATGCTCAAGATGATAAATGTCTTCTTAATGTATGGTGGTATTTAAGAAATGCAATAATTCACGATCAAGTAGAATTTAAAGGGGAAGATATTAGATTTTATTTAGTGGGTAATACTTTAAAATTAAAACATTATAGTAAAAAAACAAATAGTTGGATACCAAAAGAATTTAGTAATAAACAACCAATTTGGGAACTTTCAATGAAGAAAAAAGATTTTTTAAGTTTATTAGATAAATTATATGAATCTTTAGGAATAGAAGTTCAAGTAAATATTTCTAAATATACACATCGTAAAAATTATTTGCATTAAAAAATAATAATTAGGTTTTTAATTATTATTTTTTTGTTCTACTTCTATTAATACAGCATGTATTACTAATCTTTTAGTACCATTGTTAGAGCATGTTGATAAAGTTAAGATTATATCATCTGGTTTAATGGGAACGTTAAAGTTATAAATACTTCTTTTAGTAATCATATTAGTAAATTCTAAGAAATCATTGTCATTTTCGAAATAAACTTTTAAATAATCACTAGTTTTAGGAACACGATAGATAGAGAATATTTTAAATTTCATATTTTCGTATAAAGTATTATAAGTAATTATTTGATTATCAGGATTAGTATACCAACTTTTAGTGGCTGTTTTATATAAAGTACCAAACATTACTCCACTGTAATGCATATTATGACCATATATAATATTATTTTTATCAAGATGCATAGGATCATTTCGATAATCTAAATATATCCAACCATTAGAATTTTTCTTTTTGTTAATGTTATGGGTTAAATAATAATCATTATCTTTAGCTTGAACAACAGGGTAGTCTACTTTAGTATTATTAACTACTAAGTTTCCTACTACATCATCATTTACGGCTAGTAGGGCAGCTAAATCATTATTATTTATTTGTTTAAGATCATCAGTATTTAAAATATTTTCATCTTCTTTTTCAATTTCTTCTTTATTATCTTCATTTTTTTGTTCAATTATTTCTTCAATTTCTTCTTTGTCAGTATCTTTAACTACTTTATTTAGATCTTCTTTAATTGCATTTACTTGTTTTAAAGCAACATAATTAGAAATACCAA
>CANQMC010000074.1 GCA_947624855.1 uncultured Bacilli bacterium
ACTTGCATGTCTTAGGCATGCCGCCAGCGTTCATCCTGAGCCAGGATCAAACTCTCAATAAAAAAGATTTTATATTTTAAATCTTATATTTTAGTTTAATCTAAGCTACTCAAAATTGACTTTTTAACTTAGTTTTCAAAGATCATTTCGGCGTTGCCTTTTTGCATCGCGTAAAATTAATATAACATTTTTGCGAGGCTTTGTCAACAACTTTTTTACATTTTTTGCACTTTTTTTTAAGAGCTTTTTAGCCCTTTTTTGTAAGTGCATTTGTAATATATCAAATTGAATAAATAAAGTCAACACTTTTTTGCATTTTTTCGACATTTTTTGCATTTTTTCAATTTTTTAACTTTATTTCTTGATATTTACAACTTATTATATGAAAAAAATATTATTCTTATTACTATTATTTTATTAAATTTTGGTAAATGGAATAATATTTTTTTACGTCACCTTTAGCAAATGGACCTTCATTCTTTTTTTTCATTTCGATTAATTTACTAAGTTCACTTTTTATAATCATTTGTATTTCTTTAGAATAATTCATTAATTTACGATGATAATTATATTCATTATAATCTAATATTTTAAAACCACCATCGGGAAATACTCTTAAATCTAAATCATAATCAATATATTTAATAATATTATTATCTATTATATAAGGAGTAGCTATGTTACAATAATAAAATAAACCACATTCTTTTAATTGACCTATTACATTAAACCAATGTTTTTTATAAAAATAAAGAATAGCTGGTTCTTTAGCATGATAGCTTCGACCATCTGATTCAGTTAATTTAGCACGATTATTAGCAACGATTAATTTTTCTTCATCAAAATACAAAACAATAGCTTCATCACATAGTTGATGGAGTCTTCCATTATGTTTATAGCAATGAATTTGCAATTTATCTCCAATTTGGAGTTTATTATTCATAGTGATCGCCTAACTTTCGTACTTAATTATTATAACATGTCTTAAATAAAATAAAAAGACATTTTATTATTTTAAAATATCTTTAGCTTTTTGTAATTGATTATCAATAACTACTATTTCATTAGTTTCATTATTTTCTACTTCTTCATTTTGAACAGCATAATCAGGTTTAAGGCCTACACCATCTATACATTTTCCATTTGGAGTTAACCAATAAGCAGATGTATATTTAACCATGCCACCTGTATCTAAAGTTTTAGTTTCTTGAACTTTGCCTTTACCAAATGAAGTTTCCCCTACTAAAATAGCTCCATAATTGTCTTTTAAAGCCGCGGCTAATATTTCAGAGGCCGAAGCAGTATTTTCATTTATTAATATTACTATTTTACAATCTTGATGTTCTCTAGTTTCATCTTTATATACAATATTTTCATCTTTATAATTTAAAGTAAAAATAGTTTTGCCTTTTTCTAAAAATAGATTAGCTACTTTTGTAGCTGCATCTAAATAACCACCTGTATTATCTCGAACATCAATTATTAAATTAGTCATTCCTTGTTCTTTTAATTTATTTAAAGCTTTACTCATTTGGATATCTAAAGTGCCTGAAAAAGTACTAATATAGATATAACCAGTTTTATCATCCATCATATTATATTCAATACTTGGCGATATTATTTTTTCATTTTTTAAAGTTACAGTGACTTCTTCTTCGCCTCGTTTTAATTTTAAGGTGAAAGTATTTTTATCTTTTTTAATTTTATTTACAATTTCATCAGCATTTAAATTACTTAAGTCTTCATTGTTGTAACCAATTATTATGTCACCTACTTTAATACCCGCTTTACTGGCAGGACTATCATCAAAAACTTCACTAATTGTCTTATCAGAATTATTAATAGTAACTCCTATACCCTTATATTCACCCGCTAGTTCTGTTAATAAATCTTCAGTTGTTTCATTATCTAAATAAGTTGTATAATCATCTCCTAAATAATTCATCATGGCACTTATAGCGCTCTCTAAAAGTTTATCTTTATCAACATCTTGATAATAATCAGATGTTATTTTAGCATAAACTTCTAAAAATTCATTTAAATTTTCATCTTTAGCTAAATCACCATAAGTTACTTTACTACTTAAACGATTATTGTTATATACAATAACACCACTTGTTATCGCAGATATTATACTCGTTATTACAACAGTTAATAAAACAAACATTAAATTAAAACCATTAAATTTTTTTGCCATTTGTTCACCTCAATTATACTATATGTAATCATATCACATTTAAGTTTAAAGTTAAAGGATATTTTTCTTTTTTATATTAAAATTATATAATACAAACATTTGATTGTCAAGAAAAAAGATATTGAGAAAAAGAAAAAATGGCCTTAGCCATTATCCTACTGCATTTTCTTTATATGCAAGTTCAGTTTTAATATCTTCAATATTGGTTAATACTTTTTCAATCTTATTATTTTTTACTTTTATTAAAGTAAAATCCCCTACTTTTAAACTATCTAAATCTTTAGATGTATTATAGTTATCTTTATCATAGTATTTAGCATTTAAAGCATTATTTAAATCCGCAGTATAAACTTTTAAAGCTTTTTCATTACGAGCATAATTGCTAGCAAAACCACTGTAATATGGAGCATTTAGATCTTCACTGTTATATATTATTACATAATATTCTTCTTCAGGTTTTGATAACATTGAACCTATAATAGTTTTAGAATAATCAATTGTACCAGGAGTGGTAACTTGATATTTATCTTCTTCTTTAAACATATCTTTAGTTACAAATAATCTTGTACAGAAATATACTACTAAAACTATAATAATAACTATAATTAAAATTCGAACAAATTTAAACATTTCTTCTTGTTCTTCACTGTGATAGGTTGGTCTTTTTATTCTTTTTTGTTTCATTTTTTTTGTCATTTAACTTCACCTGTTTAAATTATAACAAGAAAAAAAGAAGAAAGCAACTCTTCTTTAATATTTTTTTATTTAGTTGCGGCAACAGAAGTAGTATTACCTAATGATTCGGCGATAGTTACCATTTCTTCAGTTGATAAATCATTACTTGTTAAATAATAGGAAACATTAGCATCAGTCCAATATAAGGAATTAGCACTTTTAGCAGCAATAGTACCACTTAACATTATAGGATCACCATAAACAGGTACTACTTCAAATTCTTTAGCTACAGTAGCTGCTTCTTCAATTAAAACAAAGTTTTTATCACCAGCAAAAGTTAAAATAACTCTATTTCCTTCATCGGTATTTATTTTATCACTGTTGGATAAATAAGTTTCACTTGGTATATATAAGGGATAAATAACAGAATCTAAGATGTTACTTGTAGTACTATCACACTCTTCATTGGTACAATTAGATTTATCGATATTGGAATCATTTGGATTAGTATTTTCAGTGTTGGAATCATTATTTATATCAGTACTAGAATTATTTGGTTCTGGAGTAGAATTATTTGATTCATTATTAGATTCAGTATTATTATTTTCATTTATAGTACCATTAGTTTTATCATTGTTTTCTTCTTCAGCATTAATATCTATTAAATTTTCTAAAGCAAAATCTTCTTCTTTTAATTTAGATTTTAAATCAATAGAGTTAAATGTTACTTTTATTATTATTGTATTATTACTATCATATACTTCTACTTTTTCTAAATTCATATCTTTATCATAATAAATTTTTTGATATGTTAAATCAGAATTATTAGGATAATTAACTTTAGTTTTTAGAATATAATTTTTATCTTGATCAGTTAATTCCTTGTTTTCGTCATTTTTAATATCTTTTAATAATGAAGATAAAATATAGGATTGACTACTGTTATCAGGCCATTCACTTTGAAATTTAAAACTTTTATTTAAACTTGGGGTGACAACATATACTCCATCTTTATTTTTTAAGATTATTTGTTCATGATTATTGGTTTGATTAACTAATGTTACTTTATAATAATCATCTTTTAAATAATTTGCTTCTAAACTATAAGTATATGTTTCTTCATTACTTAATAATTCCATATTTCCTTTTAAAGTATAGGATTTAGAATTATTAACATTTTTTTCAAATTTAGATATTAAATCATCTGGGCTCTTTTTACCACATCCAGTTAATATCAACATAAGACTTAATGTTAATATAGCTAATTTTTTCATTTTCCACTTCCTTCTAATTAACTATATTTTTATAGTTTTAAAATATGCACATTTAAAAAAACATTTTTACTTAAATAATTAGAGGTATAAATTTTTTATAATAGGATAAAATAATAGCAAAGGGTGTGATTAAATGGAAACATTACAAAAAATAGCATTAATTTTTACAATTATTGGAGCTATAAACTGGGGATTAATTGGTTTTTTTGATTTTAATTTAGTTGCTAGTTTATTTAAAGACTCTAATGTAATTGAAAGAATTATTTATGCAATTGTAGGTGTTTGTGGAATAATAAATATATTCTTATTATTTTCCCATATAGAAAGAGACCCTAAATAGGAGACTGCTGAAAAAGTAGTTAAAATTAAAACTGATATTTAGAATTTAATTTCTAGTTATCAGTTTTTTTATGATTTTATAAAAAAGTTGCAAATATAGTTTATTATTTACCTTATATTTTTATTTTTTTCTTCATTTAATTTAATTATTCGTCTCATATTAGCTAAAAAGAGCGTAGTTGCCCCTTGTATTGTTATTCCTAATTTTCCACAAGCATTTGCATTGCCATAATCATAGTTATTTTTCAACTCAGCATTTTTTGCTTCTATTTTATATCTTTCTTTATATAATGTTTTAAATTCTTCTGTTTCCATATAATCCATTTGTTCAATATGAATATCTTTTTTTATTGTTACATTATATGTTTTGAATTTCGCTCCTTCTTTATAACAACCGTCTCTAAAAGGACAATGTTTGCACTTTTCAACATCAAAAAAATAATTATCTACTTCACTAAAGTTATTATGCTTGTTACCTTTTTGATGACATTTCTTTATTGCCATATGACCTGCCTTGCAAACATACATGCCAGCATCTTTATTATACTCAAAGCCTTCCTTATTTTTTCCATTACCATGAGTTACTGACTTACTTAATTTACTAACGTTTTTTATATTATTTGCATTACAATATTTTAAATTTTCTTCTTCAGAATATGCACCATCACCTATAACCGCTTCAACTTCTATACCATTATCTTTGCTTTTTTCTATTAAATCAATTAATTCTTTTCCATCAGTTTTTTCTCCTGTAGTTATAGTTGTTGCCGTAATAATTCTTTCTGGTGTCATAGCTATATGGGTCTTATATCCAAAAAATGATGTATCTGCTGTCTTATGACCTATCTTCGCATCTTGGTCTTTGGAATATTCTATTTCATATTCTGTATCCATCATTGTTTCTTCTAATAAATCTACTTGTTCTTTTATTGATGGTAATTTAATAAATCTTTTGTCTTTTTTTATTATTTTTAAAAGTTCTTTTGTATATTCTATTTGGTCTTCTAGTAATCCTGTTGCTTCTCTTTTTTTAGGCATTTTATCATGCATACTCTCATCTATTTTATAAACTGATTTTCTAAGTTCTTTAGCTTGTCTTATTAATTCTTCTCTTGGTGATATATGACTATACATTGCGTTTGTATGGGTTGAATCTACTATTAATTTATTTTTAACTTCTATTAATCCTTTTTCTATTGCTATTTCTACTGTCTTACTAATTAATTTATCCATTAAATTATTGTCATTATCTAATAATCTTTCACGACGAAATACTGTTAATAAACTTGCATCTATTAACTTCGTTTCTTCGGGTTCATATCCTAAAAAATATTTAAATAACATATCTGTTTTTGTTCTTTCAACTAAACCTCTATCTGATAATTTATAGTATGTTTTTAAAAGTAAGTATTTAAACATTCTTATTACATCTTCACTTGTTCTTCCCATTG
>CANQMC010000075.1 GCA_947624855.1 uncultured Bacilli bacterium
GCAAGTACAGAAAAAACAATATATAAATCAACATCAGATGCTAATCAAAAAGATAATGATGGAAAAGATGTATATTACTTTGCAGGGAATCCAACCGATAATTGGGTAAAATTCGGACAAATAAAAAGTGGAAGTACACCAATCTGGTGGAGAATAATACGTGTTAATGGTGATGGAAGTGTAAGAATGATATATGCTGGAACAGGAACTAACGCTCCCCAAACCACAGGAGATGGAACTCAGTTAAGTAGTACAAGTGCATTTAATAGTTCAAGAGATAAAAATGCCTATGTAGGATATATGTATGGTTCAACAACAAGTGATAAATGGAGTGAAACACATGCCAATAATACACCAAGTTCAATAAAGAAAGTATTAGACGATTGGTATAATAAAAATTTAACAGATGAAGCAACATATTTAAGTGATAGTGCAGGATTCTGTGGAGATAGATCAAGTAGTACAGATAAAAGTACAGAACCAACACAGATAGGAGGTACAAACCAAAAAACAACCTATTATGGAGCATATTATAGAAATAATAAAAATAAAATACCAAGTTTGAAGTGTAAATATAAAGAAAATGATTTATATACAACAGCAAATGATCAAGAAAAAAGAGGAAATCAAGCATTACAATATCCAATAGGACTTATAACAGCGGATGAAGTAGTATTTGCAGGAGGATACTATGACTCTAGTAACTATGGCTATTGGTTATATACAGGGGCTTATTATTGGACCATGTCTCCGTGTAACTTTAGTAGCAGAATTGCTTACGTTTTTCTCATTTATTCGAGTGGCCTTCTTGGCAGCAATGACGTGTATAGCACTCATGGTGTGCGCCCTGTAATTAATTTAAAACCAAGTGTAACTTTATCAGGAAGTGGAACTACTAGTACACCATATACAGTTTCTTAAATTTTAAAATAAAAATAACTTGCCTCTATAGCTTTTTAATAAACATTTTAATTTATTTATAATAATATGATATTTTTATTTTTTTACTTTTTAATATATAGAGGCAAGAATAGAACAACTTTTAATATTAATTGTTGTTCTTTTTTAAACATTAAAAATAAATTAAATGAATAGATTATAATATGAAAAAGAAACATATTGATTATATATTATTTATAACAGTTATCTTAATAAGTATATTTGGTATAATTATGATTTTTTCAGCAAGTTCTATTTGGGCTGAATTTAAATATAATGATCCTTTTAAATATGTTAAACATCAAACATTATTTTTTATCGTGGGTATTATAGTTATGTTATTAGCTTCTAAAATAGATTTAAAAATTTTAAAAAATAAAGCTAATTTAATATTAGGTATATGTTTAGTATTATTAATATTAGTTTTAATACCGGGGATTGGTTCTATTCGTAATGGTTCAAGAAGTTGGTTTGGAATAGGTAGTTTAGGTATTCAACCAAGTGAATTTGCCAAAATTGGTTTAATTATATATACTGCTAAATATTTAACTTCTAATCAAAAAAATATGAAAGATATTAAAAAGGGAGCTTTACCTATCTTTTTAATAATTGGTTTATTCTTTTTATTAATTATGTTAGAACCTGATTTTGGAACTGCAATGGTTATTGTTTTAACATTAATATGTTTAATATTTATATCAGGTTTAAAAATATCCTTTTTTATTAAATTAGGCATAATAGGTATTTTAGGTATAGTAGGATTAATAATCGCGGCTCCTTATCGAATGGCCCGGATAATCTCTTTTTTAAATCCCTGGAGTGATCCTTTGGGAAGCGGTTATCAAATAATCCAAAGTTTATACGCGATAGGACCTGGGGGTTTACTTGGGCAAGGTTTTTTAAATTCCCGCCAAAAACATTTTTATTTACCTGAACCCCAAACTGATTTTATATTTTCAATTATCAGTGAAGAATTTGGATTTTTAGGTGTTTTAATTGTTTGTACCTTTTTCTTTATTATGTTTTATCGCATGCTTAAAATAGCTTTAAAATCAAATAATTTATTTAATAAATATTTAGCTTTTGGTTTAGCTTTTGGAATACTTATTCAAGCTAGTTTAAATCTTGCAGTAGTGGTTGGTTTAATACCGGTAACTGGAGTTACATTGCCATTTTTAAGTTATGGAGGAAGTAGTTTATTAGTTTCCATGCTTAGTGTTGGCCTTATTTTAAATATTTCTAAAAATGGTTAAATTAAATAGATATCTTAAAAACGACAAATTTCTTAAAAAAATCTAAAAAAAGATAGTAAAATAGTCTTTTTTTTTGTATAATTATATTTGTGAGGAGAGAAATACATGAAAATTTTAACAGTAAATGCTGGTAGTTCTTCATTAAAATTTAATTTAATTAGTTTACCAGAAAAAGAAGAATTAATCAGTGGAAATTTTGAAAAAATAGGCTTAGATGATGGAATTTATAGTCTTAAAATTAACGGTGAAAAGATCAAAAAAGAAGCTACTATGAAAGATCATAAAGTAGCTATAGAATTATTAATAAAAGAGTTACTTGACAATAAAATCATTGAGTCTTTAGAAGAGATTGATGGTATAGGCCATCGTATCGTTCACGGTGGTGATAAATATGCTAAAAGTGTTATTTTAGATAATGAAGTAATTAGAAACTTAGAGAATTTATCAGCTTTAGCACCCCTTCATAATCCTGCCAACGTTTTAGGAATAAAAGCCTTTAAAGAAGTATTACCAGATGTTCCAATGGTTGGAGTATTTGATACTGCTTTCCATCAAACAATTGGAGAAGAAGAATATTTATATTCTGTACCATATTCTTGGTATAAAGTATATCAAATTAGAAAATATGGTTTTCATGGTACAAGCCATAAATATATAACTAAAGTAATGCAAGAAAAATTACATAAAGATAAAATAAATATCATAAGTTGTCATATAGGTAGTGGTGGTTCTATTTGTTGTATTAAAGATAGTAAAAGTATTGATACGACCATGGGCTTTACTCCTAATGCCGGTTTATTAATGGGAACTAGAAGTGGTGATATTGATTATTCTATTTTAACATATTATATGGAAAAAA
Organism: uncultured Bacilli bacterium; assembly: GCA_947624855.1. GTDB lineage: Bacteria > Bacillota_I > Bacilli_A > RF39 > UBA660 > Caccenecus. The sequence continues at coordinate 3,052 of CANQMC010000075.1, forward strand.
CGGGAGCTGATTTTGCCGAAGTTGATAGAATATTAAATAAAGAAAGTGGATTGCTAGGTATAAGTGGTAAATATAGTGATCACCGAGATATTGAAGAAGGAATTAAAAAAGGAGAACATTTAGCCATATTAGCTAATAATATGTATGTAAATCGGATAGTAAGTTATATTGCTCAATATTTTGTTAAATTAGAAGGACGAGTTGATGCTTTAGTCTTTACTGCTGGTTTAGGGGAAAATGCTCGTGAATTTAGAGAGGACGTTTTAAATAAATTAAGATGTTTAGGATTTATCGTTGATACTAATGCCAACAATAGTATTGCCGGTTACTTGGATATTCATGAAGGCCTTATTTCTAAACAAAGTAGTGTTCCAGTTTATGTAATACCAACTAATGAAGAATTAATGATTGCTTTAGATACCTTTGATTTAATTAAGTAGGTGATTATTATTAATAATAATGTAATTAAAAAAATATATCGTAAAATAAAAGAATATGATACGATATTAATTGCCCGCCATGTAGGGCCAGATCCTGATGCCATAGCAAGTACAATAGCTCTTCGGGATTCAATTAGGCTTACTTTTCCCAATAAAGAAGTTTATGCCATTGGCTTAAGCGTAGCAAAATTTAAATTTTATGGAGTATTAGATAAAGTTGAACCTGAAAAATGTCGAAATTCTTTATTAATGGTTTTAGATGTTCCTAATATTTCTCGAGTTGATGGTATTGAAAATATAGAATATAAAGAAATTTTAAAAATTGATCATCATCCCGCTGAAGATATTAAAGGACCAGTTGATTGGACCGATGAAACATCATGTTCTACTTGTCAAATGGTTGCAGAATTAATATTAAAATCACCATTAAAACTTGATTCTAAAATAGCCAGTAATTTATATATGGGAATAGTATCCGATAGTGATCGTTTCTTACTTTCCTATACTACTTCTAAAACTTTTAAAATAGTATATGAATTATTAAAAAAGAGTCATATTGATTTTGTCCCTTTATATGGTTATTTATATGATCGAAGTATTGATGAAATACGTTTTCAAGGTTATTTATCTAGCAATATTAAAATAACCGAAAATGGTTTAGGTTATATTATTATTCCAAATGATATAATAAAAGAATACAATGTAGATATTGCTACCCCATCAAATTTAATAAATAATTTTAATTATGTAAGAGAAATAATAGTCTGGACTTTTATTACTGAAGATGTTAAAAACAAAGTTTATAAAGTAAGTATTCGCTCTCGTGGCCCTATCATTAATAAAACAGCAAGTAAATATAATGGAGGAGGGCATAAATATGCCAGTGGCGCTAAATTAACTAATGAACAAGAAATTGAAGATTTCATCCATGATTTAGATAATTTATGTGAAAAATATAAAAGAGCTACAATAAGTAATATTTAATTAAATAGCAAGTCTATTTAATTTTTTTGTCATTTTTTGTAAATTTTTCTTTATTTAATTGAAGAATTTATAATTTTTGATATAATTTTAATAAGGAGGATTTTTTTATGAAAAAATATGTATATTTATTTAGTGAAGGTAATAAAGATATGCGAGAATTACTAGGAGGAAAAGGAGCAAATTTAGCTGAAATGACTTCGATTGGTCTGCCCGTACCAAGAGGTTTTACTATTACCACTGAAGCTTGTAATAAATATTATGAAGATCAAGAAATTATAGATGAAGATATTAAAAAAGAAATATATTCTAAACTAGAAGAATTAGAAAAAATAACAGGTAAAACTTTAGGGGATAAAGAAAATCCTTTATTAGTTAGTGTTAGAAGTGGAGCTAGAGCAAGTATGCCTGGGATGATGGATACTGTTTTAAATCTTGGCTTAAATGATGATGTTGCTATAGGCTTTACTAAAGCTACTAATAATAAAAGATTTGTTTATGATTCTTATCGGCGGTTTATTCAAATGTTTGCCGATGTCGTAAAAGGTTATCCAAAAAGTAGCTTTGAACGTCGCTTAGATGAAATAAAAGAAGCTAAAAATGTTAAATATGATACCGATTTAACTGCTGAAGATATGGTTCAAATAACTGAAGAATTTAAAAAGATATATAAAAGTATTGCCGGTGAGGATTTTCCTGAAGATCCTAAAGTTCAATTAATTGAGGCTGTTACTGCTGTTTTTAGAAGTTGGAATAATGAAAGAGCAATTTATTATAGACGAATGAATGATATTCCATCTAGTTGGGGAACAGCTGTAAACGTTCAAGAAATGGTTTATGGTAATCGTGGCCAAAACAGTGGAACAGGAGTAGCATTTACAAGGAATCCTGCTACTGGTGAAAATAAACTTTATGGTGAATATTTAATTAATGCTCAAGGGGAAGATGTAGTTGCAGGAATTCGTACTCCAGAACCAATATCTAAACTTGAAACAGTTATGCCAGATGTCTATCAAGAATTTGTTCTTATAGCGCAAAAATTAGAAAAACATTATAAAGATATGCAAGATATGGAATTTACAATCGAAAATGGTAAATTATTTATGTTACAAACTAGAAATGGTAAAAGAACGGCTAAAGCTGCTTTAAAAATCGCGGTTGATTTAGTAAATGAAGGAATGATTACTAAAGAAGAAGCCTTATTTAAAGTAGAACCTAAACAATTAGATAGTTTATTACATCCTATGTTTAATGATGAAGCCTTAAAAAATGGTGAAGTTATCGCAACTGGTCTTGCTGCCTCACCTGGAGCGGGTGCTGGTAAAATATATTTTACAGCCGAAAGTGTAACGGAACATGCTCAAAATGGTGAAA
>CANQMC010000076.1 GCA_947624855.1 uncultured Bacilli bacterium
GAGTTGTGGTTAAATTTGCACTACTTCCTGTTCCTTCACCAGTTGATGTTGTAGTAGCAGTGAAGTACGCGAAGGTTGCACCTACCACAGCAACTAATAATGTTGCAACTGCGATCACCGTTAATAGGACCGTATTCTTTTTTTCCATTCTTTTTTTCTCCTCCTTTACTATAACGACATGATATCATTATTTTTTTATTTATGCAAGACTTTTTTTTATTTTTTTTCAAAAAGTTGTCACTTAATTATCAAATTTCCCGTTTTTAAGGGTCAAATTGACACGTTTTTTTTCTTTATTAACATCTAACACATAACACTTTACAATATCGCCCACATTTAAAATTTCACTAGGATGTTTAATATAATCATCACTAATTTCTGAAATATGAATTAAAGCATCATTTTTTAAACCAATATCCACAAAAGCCCCAAAATCAATAACATTTCTAACAACTCCCTCTAATTCCATACCTACTTTTAAATCATCTATCGTTAAAATATCACTTTTTAAAATAGGAGCTTGAATCATATCTCTAGGGTCCCTAAAAGGTGCTATAAAAGATTTAATAATATCTTGAGTTGTATAAAAATCACTATTAACATGTAAAGCTAAATCTTTAATATCCACATTTTCAAATACTTTACTAACATTTTTTGTTCCAATATCTTTTTCTTCTAAATTATATAAATCTAAAATTTTTCTAGCAACATCATAACTTTCAGGATGAATACTAGTTTTATCTAAAACATTAGGAGCATCTGGAATTCTTAAAAAACCTATAGCTTGCTCATAAACTTTTGAACTAAAAACTTTTTCTAATTCTTTTCTATTTAAAATTTTACCCACTTTATTTTTATATTCCAATAATTTATCAATCATTTTTTTATTTAAACCAGAAATATAATTTAATATCTCTCTTGACGCTGTATTTACATTTACTCCAACATTATTAACAACTGTTTCGACTACAAAAGTAAGTTCTTCATCCAATTTTTTTTGTGAAACATCATGCTGATACATTCCAACTCCTATACTTTTAGGTTCAATTTTAACAAGTTCACTTAAAGGATCCAACAATCTCCTAGCAATTGAAACCGCACTTCTTTCTTCTACATGTAATTTAGGAAATTCCTCTTGAGCCAGTTTACTAGCCGAATAAACACTTGCTCCAGCTTCATTAACAATTATATAATTAACACTTCTTTTACATTCTTTAATTACCGAAGAGACAAAAGCTTCACTTTCTCTAGAAGCTGTTCCATTACCAATTGCTATAATATCAACATTATATTTAAGAATTAAATCTAATAATTTTTCTTTAGATTTTTCTATTTCCAATCTTGGTTCATGCGGATAAATAACATCAATATGTTCCAAATTACCTTCTTTACTAACAATAGCTAATTTACAACCTGTTCTAAAAGCCGGATCAAAACCCAAAATAGTTTTATTTTTAATTGGAGGTTGCAATAAAATATTTTTTAAATTTTCACTAAAATTTTTAATTGCAACTTCTTCAGAATTACTAGTTAACTCACCTCTTATATCTCTTTCTATACTAGGCATAATAAGCCTTTTTAAAGCATCTTTAATACTATTTATAAGTAAAATTTCAGTATCTTGATTATATTTATGAATTAATTTTCTTTTTAAAAAATTTTCTATATATTCCATATTAGTTTCAATACTAACATTTAAAATTTTTTCTTTTTCACCCCGATTAATTGCTAACACCCGATGAGGTTTAATATATTCAATTTTTTCTTCATAATCATAATACATTTCATAAACTTTATCTAAATCTTCACTAGCTTTCTTTTTAGAAGTTTTAATTTTACCAAATTTAAAAGTATTATCTCTTATATATTTTCTAAAATTAGCATCATCACTTATATTTTCTGCCACTATAAAACAAGCTTGTTCCAAAGCAAAATTAACATTTAAAACTTTATCATTTAAATATTTTAAAGCTTCATTTTTAATATTTTTATTTTCTCTAAATATTTCTTTAGCAAGAGGTTCTAAACCTAACTTTATAGCTTCTGTTGCTTTAGTTTTTTTCTTTTCTTTAAAAGGTCTATATAAATCTTCTACTTCAATTAATTTAGTAGCACTATCAATTTTTTTACTTAATTCATCAGTTAACAAACCTTTTTCATCTATTAATCTTTTAACATCATTTTTGCGATTTAATAAATTAACTTGATAATTATATACTTCATTTATCTTACTAATTTGATTTTCATCCAAAGATCCAGTTGCTTCTTTCCTATAACGCGCAATAAAAGGTATTGTTGCTCCTTCCCTTAATAATTTTAAAGTATTATTAACTTGATATTCTTTAACATTTAATTCTAAACTAATATTTTTAATTAATTCTTCATTCATAATTCTAACTCCTAACTAATTTAATATAACATAAAACAAAAATATTTACTATAAATTTTTTTAATTGACAAAAAATATTTAATATCATATAATTAAAATACTATAGGGATTAAATAAAGAGGAATAAACCTCACCCCTCGTATTTTTTATTAAAAAAACAATTTAATTCCTTGATTAATCTAAAAATATGATAATGACGTTAAATTTCTTGTACATTTAACTATTGCATTATCTTTTTTTATGATATATAATATACGACTGAAACGGGGGAATTAAAATGATCGTTAATTTTGAAATGATTATTTTTGAATTATTAAGACTTTATTATGAATTAACCGAAGAAAATACGATTAACATTAAAGATTTAGAAAATGCTTTTAATGAAATAATTAATTTTTTAAACCAAGATGATGAATATAATATTACTTTTGATTTTAATCAAGAATTAAATAATTTTATTGATATTTATGCTGATTATCTTATTACTACTTCTGATAATATTACCTTTGATGGTGAAAATTTAGATAATCTTTATACTGATATAACTGCTAATATTGAATATTTAACAGAAGAAGATTATAACTTAAGTACTTATGTTATAAACTATAAAATAGTAGAAGCTTTAAATATAACTATTCCTTATGAAAATACTGAAGAAATATTTGAATTAAATAAAAACTATATGGCTACATTATTTAAATTAGGAATGAATGAAATAAAAGGTCAAATAGACTATTCATTATTAACTAATTTAAAATATTATTATCAAACTTTAAAACAAACTATCAATAATTTAGATGATCAAGAATTTCTTTATTTACAAATTGCTTTAAGTAAATATCATGAAAATAATTTATTAGAAGATGGAAGTAATTTTAACAATTCACCTTGGTATATTGCTTTATTTTCTGAAAATCCTAATCAAATAAAATCATTATTTTATAATTTAACTTATGAATTAGTATCTAACTATGATGATGATGTAGAAGAAGAACCAGAAGAAGTAGAATATTTTAATGAATTTTCTTTCGATTTACCATTATTTTTAAATTATTTTATGGCATATTTAAATGATTATATAGCAAACGAAACCAACCATCAAATTAAAGAAAATCTTTTAACTAAAAAATATCTTTTATTAGGTAGTGATGATTTAAAATATACTAAAGATATATTAATAAATGAAGGATCATTAGATAATATGCCACTTCCCGAAATACCTACTGAATGGCTTACTAAATATTCTTTTGATTTTATGTTTAATATTGCCATTAAATGTGCTACTAATATTAATAATTATCCTGACCTTAAAATAACTAAAAAACCTTATTTAATGACTAAAATAATTATTAATTGCTTATTTATTAAAACTTTTATAAAATTAAACTGTAATCAAGAAAATACTGAAAATATAATTAATATAATTTTAAATAATAAATATTATAATAATCCTGAATTTAATGCTGCTAACAACTTTATAAATAACTTAATATTTAAAGATTATCAAAGCTTATCAAGATAATAAATACCCCTTGTTAAATTTCTTTATTTGTGATAAACTAATTTAAGTTTAAAAAGAAAGAAGTTGTTTTTATGGAAAAAATTATCAATATCGCGGTAGTAGCCCACGTTGATGCAGGAAAAAGTACTTTAGTTGATGCTTTATTAGAACAAAATGGTGTTTTTAGTGACCATGAAAATGTTGAAGATTGTGTAATGGATAGTAATGATCTTGAAAGAGAAAGAGGAATTACTATTTATTCTAAAAACTGCGCTATAAGATACAAAGATTATAAAATAAATATAGTTGATACTCCGGGTCATGCTGATTTTTCTAGTGAAGTAGAAAGAGTAATTAAAACCGTTGATACTGTTATTCTTTTAGTTGATTCGGCTGAAGGTCCTATGCCTCAAACTAGATTTGTTTTAAATAAAGCTTTAGAACAAAACTTAAAACCAATATTATTTATTAATAAAATAGATAAAAAAGATGCCAGACCAAAAGAAGTAGTTGACATGACTTTTAATTTATTTATGGAATTGAATGCAACTGATGAACAATTAGATTTTCCAATAATATATGGTATTGCTAAAGAAGGTAAAGCTACTTTAAATTTAGATAAAATGGAAGATAATATTACTCCTTTACTTGAAACAATAATTAATCATGTTGAACCATTTAAAGGTAATGAATCTGATAATTTACAACTTCAAATATCTAATTTAGGCTATGATGATTACATTGGCCGTTTAGGTATCGGTCGTATAAATAAAGGCAAAATTAAAAATGGCGAAACAGTAAGTTTAATTAAAAATGATGGTAAAGTAACTAGTTTTAAAATAACTAAATTATATGTAAATGAAGGCATAAATAAAGTTGAAAAAGATATTGCTTACTTTGGTGATATAGTAACTATTGCTGGTTGTTCTGATATTTCTATTGGAGATACCATTTGTGAAAAAGATATAATTGATCCTTTACCACCAATTATAATTGAACGCCCTACTTTATCTATGAACTTTTTAGTAAACTCTTCTCCATTTGCTGGTAAAAGTGGTAAATATTTAACTACTCGTCATTTAAAAGATCGTTTAGAAAAAGAATTAGAAACTAACGTTGGATTAGAAGTAGAAGAATTAAAAGATGCTGATGGTTATAAAGTAAGTGGTCGTGGTGAACTTCATTTATCAATATTACTTGAAAATATGCGCCGTGAAGGTTATGAATTATCTGTATCTAAACCTGAAGTATTATTTGAAGAAATTGATGGTGTTAAATGTGAACCATTTGAAAAAGTAATTATTAATGTTCCAAGCGAATATTCTGGTACTGTTATAAATGATATTCAAGAAAGAAAAGGCTCATTAGAAGTTATCAACAATACTGAAGATAATTATGTACATTTAGAATTTAGTGCTCCAACAAGAGGATTAATTGGTTATCGTAGTGCTTTTATAACTAATACAAAAGGTGAAGGAATAATGGTCCGCTCTTTTGATAAATATAAACCCTATGTTGGAGAAATTACTAGACGTAAAAATGGGGTATTAGTCTCTATGGAAAATGGAAAAGCTTTAGGTTATTCACTATGGAATTTAGAAGATCGTGGAACTCTTATAATTGAACCTGCTACTGATGTTTATATTGGTATGATTATAGGTATTCATAATCGTGATAATGATTTAAATGTTAACCCTTGTAAAAATAAAAATTTAACTAATACTAGAGCAAGTGGTAGTGATGAAGCAATAAACTTAACTAAACCTAAAAAATTTACTTTAGAAAGTGCTTTAGAATTTATTGAAGATGATGAATACGTTGAAGTAACTCCAGATGCTATAAGACTACGAAAAAAAATACTAGATCCTAACTTACGTTTCCGTAATAATAAATAATTTTAACTTATATTTTTCT
>CANQMC010000077.1 GCA_947624855.1 uncultured Bacilli bacterium
CATAACTTATATTATACTCTAATCAGACTTATTTCAGCTTTTTTATTAAAAACGGAATTTCAAATGAAAATTAACGATTTATTTTAAGAGTTTTTTAAAACCCTTTTTTTATTTGTCGAAATATGTTAAAATAAAATAGAGGTAAAGAAAATGGAAAAAGAAGAAGTTAAAAAAACAAATAGTTCTAAAAGAACAACAACTAAAAAACCAACTGAAACAAGTAAAAAAACTACAACTAAAAAAGCTACTAGTAAACCTGCTACTAAAAAAACAAGTAGTACTAAAGCAGTAACTCCAGCTAAGAAAAGTAGCACTAAAACAACTACTAAAAAAAGTCCAAGCAAAACAACAAGTACAACTCCTAAAAAAACAAGTTCTAAAGCTGCTACTAAAACGAGTACTACGTCTAAAAAAACCGTTACAACAACTAAAAGTAGTGTAAATAAAACAAAAAGTGCTACTCCAAAACCAACAGTTGATTTAGAACCTAAAACTACTCAACAAGAAGAAATTAAACCTATTAAGGAAGAAAAAACAACTACTGAATCAGTTAAAAGTGCTCCTGTTAAAACATCTTTAGTAAAAGATTTAAAAGTATATGAAATTATTTTTATAGTAATATTCATAATTTTATTAATTGTAGTTTTAGTAACCAAAAATAGTCAAAATCACAAAGCTCATTGTGCTAAAGCAGTATGTAATGAAGATTCAACCATCTGTTATAACTATGCAATAGATAAAGAAGGAAACACTATAAAAACATGGGAAGGAAGCTGTCTTAAATAGATTTTAAGCCTTTACTTGTATTTTAAGCAAAAATTTGATACAATATAAACTGTGCTTTTAAAAAGAAAGGAATTTATATGCGTTATTTAGGTCTAGATTTAGGTACTAAAACTTTAGGAGTTGCTATTACAGATAAATCTAAAACAATTGCTCAAGCTTTAAAAGTAATTCGTTTTAAAGAAAATGATTATGAAACTGCTATAAATGAAGTACTTGATATATTAAATAAATATGATATTGAAAAAATTGCTTTAGGTTTACCCAAAAACATGAATAATTCCTATGGATTTGCAAGTACTAGAAGTCTAGAATTTAAAAAATTATTAGAAAGTAAAACCAATATTCCTATTTTTTTAATTGACGAAAGATTAAGTACAACTGAGGCAGAAGGTATATTACTTAAAGCGGACATAAGTCGAGCTAAAAGAAAAAAAGTAATTGATGGTCTAGCCGCTGGAATTATTTTAGAAACCTTTCTAAAAATGGAGGAACACAAAAATGAAAGATGATAGAGGTAGATATTTCACTGTAGCGGATAATGATGGCAATACAACAGAATATGAAATTTTATTTACATTTGATTCTGATGAAACAAAAAAAAGTTATATCGTTTTTACAGATAATAATTTAGATAAAGAAGGAAATATTACTACTTATGCTGCAACTTATGATAAAATGGGTGAAAAATTAGAATTAAATGACATTGAAACTGAAAAAGAATGGAATTTAATTGAAAATTTATTAGCTCAAATAGAAGATAAAATGAATGAAGAATAAAGAGGTATTATGAAAAAGAAAGTATTAATTATAATTGGGGTTTTATTATTGTTAATAGCAATTTTAATTGGTTTATATTTTTATGGTTTAACCCCAGTATCTAAAAGCTCTAAATCAGTTGAATTTAAAATCAATACAGGTGATAGTAAAATTGATATTGTCGATAATTTAGATAATGCTGGATTAATTAAATTTAAAATATCTGCTTATATTTATGTTGGTTTAAATCGTCATTTAAATCTCCAAGCAGGAAATTATAAATTAGCTCCTAATATGAGTTTAAAAGATATTTTAAACAAAATAAATAAAGGTGATATATCAAATAATGATAATATATACACTATAACCTTTGTTGAAGGTAAAAGATTAACTGATTATGCTAAGATAATAGCCCAAAAAACCAATACAAAAGTAGAAGATGTTTTAAAAGTTTTAAATGATAAAAATTTTATTAAAGAGTTAATGCCTAATTATTGGTTTTTAACAGATAATATTTTTAATAATAAAATATATTATCCATTAGAAGGTTATTTATATCCTAGTACTTATGAATTTTACAAAGATAGTACAATTAAAGATATAATTATTAAAATGTTAGATGCTACCAATGATGTTTTAACTCCATTCCAAAAAAGTATTGAAAATAATTCCTATAATGTGCATCAAATCCTTACTTTAGCAAGTATTATTGAATTAGAAGGATCAGATGATCGAGCCGGTGTTGCTGGTGTATTTTATAATCGACTTAAAGCAAATTGGACTTTAGGTAGTGATGTAACAACTTATTATGCTGTTAATAAAAGTTTTAGTGAAGACTTAACAACTAATGATTTAAATAGTTGTAATGGTTATAATACCAGAGGTAACTGTGTAAGTGGTCTTCCAGTTGGACCAATATGTAGTCCATCAAAATCTTCAATAGAAGCGGCAATAAATCCTAGTAAACATGATTATTACTTCTTTGTTGCAGATAAAAACAAAAAAACTTATTTTACCAAAACCAGCAGTGAACACGAAGCCAAAGTTAATGAACTTAAAAATAATGGATTATGGTATGAATATAATTAAGGTGAGTGATTAAAATGAAAGAAATAATTTTAGAAATGGAAGAATATGCCTCCGCGCATAATGTTCCAATAATTGAAAAAGATTCTATAAAATTTATAATGAAATATATTAAAGCTAATAATATTAAAAACATTTTAGAAATAGGAAGTGCTATTGGTTATTCAAGTATTTTAATGGCCAGTGTAGCTCCCGATGTAAATGTAACAACAATCGAAAGAGATAATGCCCGATATATGGAATGCTTAAAAAATGTCAAAAAATGTCAATTTGAGCAAAAAATAAATGTTGTTTTCCAAGATGCTTTAGAAGTTAATTTAGCTAATAATCTCAAATTTGATATGATATTTATTGATGCTGCAAAAGGTCAATATATCAATTTCTTTGAAAAATTTAAATATTTTTTAAATGAAGGTGGCGTAATTATAACTGATAATTTAAAATTTCATGGTAATGTTGGAAAATCTGCCTCAATAGAATCTAAAAATTTAAAAAGTTTAGTTGAAAAAATAGAAAATTATATTAAATTTTTAAAAGAAAATAAAGAATTTGATACTAATTTTTATGATATTGGTGATGGCTTATCAGTGAGTGTAAAAAAAGATGAAAAAAAATAATATATTATTATTAGTAACAAATAAAACTTTAATAACAAATTTTAAGAAAGAAAGTAACATTACTTTCCTTTTTCCATTAGAAAACTTTTGTATAGGCTTACCTACATTTGCCTTAGAAAATATTAAAGAAGAAGGTTATATATTTTTAAATCGAATTCTAGATAATACGGATATTGAAAAATTTAAAAAAATCATTACTAAATTACCTAAAAATATTAAAGGAATAGTCTTTGATGATCTAGGCATATTAAATGTTTTAATTAAAAGTAATTTAAAAATTAAAAAAATACTCTTTTTAAATCATTTAAATAGTAATTATCAAAGTATAAATTATTATTTAGATTATGTTGACAGTGTTTTTATTAGTTCAGATATTACAATTAATGAAACCAAAGAAATTCTTAAAAAAGCTAAAAAACCATTAGTAGTTTTTACTTTTGGTCATGTAAATATTATGTATTCTAGAAGAACCTTAATAAGTAATTATAATAATCATTTTAAAGAAAATGTTCCAAATACTGCTATTTTACAAGAAAAAATAACTAATATTCCTTTTATTATCAAAGAAGATTTATATGGAACTGCTATCTATACTAAAGAACCATTTAATGCTTTAGAATATCGTCATTTAGATAATATTTTATTTAATTTTATTAATCCTTTATTTTTAGAAAATGATATTGAAAAAATAATAAAAAGTCCAACTAATTTAGATGATATTTATCCTTATAAATATTTAAGTACTAAAGAAACAATTTATAAATTAAAGGAGGAAGAAAAATGATTGAATTACTTGCTCCTGCAGGATCATTAGAAAAACTTAAAGTTGCTTATCACTATGGAGCTGATGCTGTATATTTAGGTGGTTATAATTATTCTTTAAGAGCCAATGCTCAAAATTTTAGTTATGAAGAATTAAAAGAAGCAACCCAAATAGCGCATAATTTAAGCAAAAAAATTTATGTAACAGTTAATATTTTATTACATAATAAAGAAATATCAGGTTTAAAAGATTATTTACAAGAATTAGAAAAAATAGGAATTGATGCTGTTATTGCTAGTGATATTGTTGTAATTAAATGTATTAAAGAAAATAATATTAATTTAGAAGTTCATTTATCAACGCAAGCTAGTACTTTAAATTATGAAGCAGCCTTATTTTATAAAAATTTAGGAGTAAAAAGAATAGTTTTAGCTCGTGAAGCTTCTAAAGAAGATATAAAAATAATTAAAGAAAAAACTGCTTTAGATTTAGAATGTTTTGTGGGAGGAGCCATGTGTACTAGTTTTAGTGGTAAATGCGTTTTATCAAATGTTGCTACTGGTCGTGATTCTAATCGAGGAGGTTGTGCCCAAATATGTCGTTGGTCATTTAATATAAATGATAAAAAAGAAACGTTTACAATGACACCTAAAGATTTAAATATGGCCGTATATCTCGAAGAAATGTTAAATATTGGAGTTAATTCCTTTAAAATAGAAGGAAGAATGCGTTCAATTTATTATATAGCAACTGTTGTATATGAATATCGTAAATTATTAGATAAAATAATTAATCATACTTTAACTAAAAATGACATATTATATTCTAATGATATTATAAATAGATGTGCTAATAGAGAAAGTACTCCTCAATTTTTTGATAAACTACCAACTGAAAAAGAACAGTACTATTTAGGCCGAGATGAAGTATCAAATCAAGATTTTTTAGGTATAGTTTTAGAAATTAAAGATAATAAAATCTTAATTGAACAACGAAATTATTTTAAAATAGGCGATATTGTCGAATTTTTTGGCCCTAAAACTGAACCTATAACTTATAAAATACATAAAATATATGATGAAAATATGGAAAATATTGATATTGCACGTCATCCTCGAATGAAAGTATATCTTGAAAAAGAAATGAATTTACAACCTGGTGACATAATGCGATTAAAAATATTTGACAAAAATAATTATTTGTAGTATTCTTTTATAGTATAAAAATTAATGAGGTGAAAAATATGAAAAAAGAAAACAAAGTAGTATTAACCCCAGAAGGTTATTTAGAATTAGAAAGAGAGCTAAATGATTTAAAATTAAATAAGCGACCTGAAGTAATTAATGCCTTAAAATATGCTCGTTCTTTAGGTGATTTATCAGAAAATGCTGATTATGATGCTGCTCGTAATGAACAAGCTTTACTTGAAAGTCGAATTAAAGAATTAGAGTATAAGCTTGAAAACAGTGAAATAGCCACCAAAAAGGATAAAACTATTGCGGATGTTGGTTCTACAATTGAAATTGAATATGCTCCTGATGATATTGAAGAATTTAAAATTGTTGGTTCTTTAGAAGCAGATCCATTCAATAATAAAATATCTAATGAATCTCCAATTGGGAAAGCCGTAATTGGTCATAAAGCTGGTGAAACTATTTCTGTTGAAAGTCCTAATGGCTCATATGATGTCATATTAAAAAGTGTAAAATAGTGTCAATAGTATTTGAAAATGTCTCAAAAATTTTTAAACATAAACGGGAATAATCTCGTTTTTGTTTGCAATAAATT